>JAKEEG010000041.1 GCA_022616555.1 Ignavibacteriota bacterium
CCGCTCGTTTTTGTTTTTCCCAAATCTCGTCCATCTCTTCCAGCGTGGTTTCTTCGATTTTTTTGCCCTGCGCTTTCAACTCTTTTTCGATGCCGTGGAAACGCTTGGTGAATTTCTCAACGGACTTGCGGAGTGCTATCTCAGGATTAACGTGCAGGAAGCGTGAATAATTGACAATGGCAAACAGCAAATCGCCTAACTCGCTTTCGATTTCCCCTTTATCGCCAGATTTTTCAGCGGTGGCTAATTCCTCAATTTCTTCCTCTACTTTCTTCCAGACGTCGCTTTTCTTCTTCCAGTCGAATCCTACCTTTGAAGCTTTTTCCTGCAGGCGGTACGCACGGAGGAGGGTGGGAAGCTCTTTGGGGACACCGTCAAGCATGGATGTTCTGCCCTCGGCCATTTTGAGCTTTTCCCAGTTGGCTTTGACCTCGTGCGAGCCGCTTACTTTGGTATCGCCAAACACGTGCGGGTGGCGGCGTATGAGCTTTTCCATCGACGCGTTCATCACCTCGTCAACGGTGAATGCCTTTTCTTCCTCAGCCATAACCGAGTGCATGGCGACGTGCAGAAGCAGGTCGCCCAGCTCGGATTTGAGCTCGCTCATATTTTCGTGGTCGATGGATTCCACCACCTCGTACGCCTCTTCGATAAGCGCGTGACGAATGGATTGGTGAGTTTGTTCTCTATCCCACGGGCACTCTTTGCGCAGCCTTCGGACGATGGACATGTAATTGCTGAAAAGCTCGTTACTATGCTTCTGAGACACAATTTCCTCCGGTGTTGTTGATAGTATCATAGGGAAAAGTTGAAGGAGATTCAATTTGTGTTTAAAAGCTTAACCGCAGAGTGCGTGGAGGGCGCAGAGGTTAAAAGTTGTCTGAGGAGGCAGGGAAGTGTGGGGAAATAGCTCTTGTGCGAAATATTAACGTTTTTCCCTCGCGTAGGCGACAATATATATCGTCGCCTACAAAATTAAAACCCTCGTTGTTTTTTAGGTGGGTTTTCCGTATCTTATCTGCTGTTTACGGGGCTGTAGCTCAGTTGGGAGAGCGCTTCGTTCGCAACGAAGAGGTCGTCGGTTCGATCCCGATCAGCTCCACTGAGAGATTTTTTACAATTGGCTACTTGGTGTATTACATGTAATGCACCAACTAACTAATTAACCAAAAAGTGTAGAAGTTTATTGGAGTGTATTTGGTACCATCGGTGTTATTGTTTGAGGTCAAGTCCCGCGCGACAGAACGTTGCCCAACCCCGCCAGGTCCGGAAGGAAGCAACGGTTAGCAAAGAGTTTTGTGCGACGCAGGGTAGCTTGACCTCTTTTATTACAAGCGTGTCCGCAGAATCTTAATACGAGTTTAAGCGAACTCAAATTCACAAGCCGGCAGATCATGTTCAGAAAGCTGAACAAACACCGGCATAATTCACAATGTATTATTTATTCACATATTTGATTACCATCGCAGCGCGTTTGAGGTATGCGTGCGAGCAGCAAATCACCTTCTTGGTAAGGTTGATTTTTGCGCCGCTCGCCCCTCGCGGGCTTGCCCCATTGGGATATCGCTTTGGTCTCTCGGAACCATTAACAGAACGAGTGTCTCTAGTGCGCGGAGCGCCTATGCGCCCGCGGAGACATGTTCCGGCACGACTACTCCGCATGTGTACACAAGGTACCGGCGGACTCGAAGCGTCTGGGTATTGTTCACATTCTCAACGGCTCCGGTGGAATATGCACTATTATGAAAAAAGAAATTATTATCAATTCCACGGCGAACGAACATCGTATCGCCATTCTTGAAGACGGGCGGCTCGCCGAGCTGTTCGTTGAAACCCCAGGCAAAGACAGGAATGTCGGCGATATTTATCTCGGTAAAGTCGCCAAAGTGATGCACGGCATTCGGGCAGCTTTCATCGATATTGGGCTGCAGCAGGATGCCTTCCTCCATTTTTCCGATATTGGCAGTTCCCAACAGGACTACAATGTGCTCTTCGAGGACGATGACGACGACGAAGAAGAGCAAACAGATAATCCTGCAGTGTCGCCTGCGTCTGATTCAAACGGCGGAAACGGCACAGCTGTTGCGTCGATTCCCGCAGTAGCAGTACAGCCGCAGCGTGAAACTCGGCCTGAGTCTCGCCAAGAGAATCGGCATCAAAGGAACCGCGAGCCGGAAGTCGACCTGCAAAAGGGACAGCAAATTCTCGTTCAAATCACGAAGGAGCCTGTGGGTAAGAAGGGCGTGCGCGTCCGCTCGGAAGTCTCGCTTCCCGGAAGGTTCTTGGTGCTTCTGCCGTATGTCGGCAAAGTGGGTGTCTCCAAGAAGCTGACGAATTTTAAAGAGAAGCGCCGCCTGCGACGTTTGGTAAGGTCTCTGATGCCGCCTGAGTTCGGGGCGATTATCCGCACGGTTGCCGAGGGCAAAGGTGAGGATATGATTAAACAGGACCTCGAAGAGCTGATGCGCGTGTGGCGCAACATCGAAAAGGCCGTGAAGGAAGGCCAGGCGCCGATGCTGCTGTATAAAGACATGAACACGACGTCCAGCGTTATCCGTGATTTGTTCTCCGCCGATGTGCAGAAGGTAGTTGTGGATGATAAGAAGCTGTTTAAGGATATCCGCGGGTATGTGCAATGGATGTCCCCGGACATGCTCAACAGGCTCGACCAGTACAAAGAGCGCGGCCCGATTTTCGATAAGTTCGGCGTGGAGAAGGATATTCAAACGCTGATGAGCAGGAAGGTATGGCTCAAGAGCGGCGGGTACGTCTTCGTCGAAAAAACGGAAGCGATGACGGTTATCGATGTCAACAGCGGCAGGTACGCGGCGAAACGAGAGCAGGAGTTAAACTCGCTCCGCACAAACCTCGAAGCCGCGCGTGAAATTTGTCGCCAGATCCGCCTGCGCGATATCGGCGGGCTGATTATTATAGACTTCATTGACCTTGAAGAGGAAAAGAACAAGAAAAAGGTCTATGACGAGATGAAGAAAGAGCTTCGGCGCGATAGGGCGAAGGTGACGGTGCTGCCGATGACAGAGTTCGGCTTGGTGCAGATGACGCGCCAGCGCATCCGGCAAAACGTGCTGATGAGCTTCAGTGAAGCTTGCCCGACGTGCGGTGGGACGGGGTTAGTCCAATCCAAGAGCGCGACAATGAACCAAGTAGAGCGCTGGGTGAGGCGTTTCAAAGCGGAATCGCGCGAGTTCCGCCTGGAGTTGCATGTGAACCCGCTGCTTGCTGAGTATCTGAAGCACGGCACCATCAGCCGCATGACGAAGATGATGTTTAAGTTTTTTGTGCGCATTAAACTCGTCTCCGACCAGGCAGTGCCGGTGGATGAATTCCGGTTTATTTCCGTGAAGCAGAAAAAAGATATTACCGAGCAGTATAAAGTATAACTAGGAGCACCGATGAAATTCTTTATTGATACAGCGAACATTGACGAAATTAAAGAAGCTGCAAGCTTAGGCGTGTTAGATGGCGTGACGACGAACCCCAGCCTTGTGGCGAAAGAAGGCAAGGACTTCCGCAAACTGCTCGACGAAATCTGCGCTATTGTGGATGGACCCATCAGCGCGGAAGTCGTTTCGACGGACGTTGAGGGTATCATGAAGGAAGGCCGGGAGCTTGCGAAAATTCACAAGAACATTGTCGTGAAAGTCCCGCTCATCAAAGAAGGCCTGAAAGCCGTCAAGCGTTTGAAGAGCGAGGGCATCCGGACAAACGTGACGTTGTGCTTCTCGCCCAACCAGGCGCTACTGGCCGCGAAGGCGGGAGCGTATTTTATCAGCCCGTTTATCGGCAGGTTGGATGACATTAGTCACAATGGCATGGATTTAATCAAGCAGGTCGTCACGATTTACAAGAATTATAATTATGATACTCAGGTGCTTGTCGCGAGCGTCCGGCATCCGCTGCATGTTGTAGACGCGGCGATAATAGGCGCGCATATTTGCACGATGCCATTCAAGGTTATCGACCAGTTGATTAAACACCCGCTGACGGATATCGGTTTGGAGAAATTCCTTGCCGATTGGAAGAAAGCACAGAAATAAATGAAACAAACGCCGTTTACAGACATCCATAGGTCGTTAGGCGCGAAGCTGGTGGATTTCGCCGGGTACGAGATGCCAGTACAGTACTCGGGCATCATCGAAGAGCATCTTGCTGTGAGGAATGCCGTTGGCGTGTTCGATGTTTCCCATATGGGCGAGTTTGAGGTCAGCGGAAAAGACGCCCTTGCATTTTTGCAGAAGACGACGATAAACGACGTCTCCAAGTTGAGCGATGGCAAAGTCCAATACTCTGCCATGTGTTATGAAGAAGGCGGCATTGTCGACGATTTGCTCGTATATAATTTAGGCAGCAAGTATTTGCTCGTCGTGAATGCATCGAATATCCAGAAGGACTTTGAGTGGCTGAAATCCCACGTGTTCGGCGACGTGCAGCTTGTCGATGTGAGCGATAGGACGGCGCTGCTCGCCGTGCAGGGTCCGAGGTCGTTGCCGACGCTACAAAAGCTAACGAACGTAAGGCTTGCCGATATTCCGTATTATAATTTCGTGAAAGGAAGCATTGCCGGCGTTCCGGCAATAATCTCCCGAACGGGTTATACCGGTGAGCTGGGGTATGAGTTGTATTTTGATGCACAGAAACAAACCGCGGAAATAGTTTGGAAAGCGATATTCGAGACAGGGAAAGAATTCGGCATCATGCCCGTGGGGCTTGGCGCGCGCGATACGCTGAGGCTGGAGATGGGCTTCTGTCTCTACGGTAACGACATCGATAAAACAACGAACCCATTGGAAGCGAGTCTGGGGTGGATAACGAAACTCGAGAAGGGTGAATTTGTGGGCAGAGGGTCGTTGCTCAAAGCAAAGGAGTCCGGCTTGTCGCGCAGACTCGTCGGGTTGACGCTGCCGGACAAAATGCTCGCCCGGCACGGGTATGCAATCACGACAAACGGTTCGACGATAGGACAGGTGACGAGCGGGACGTTTTCTCCCTCGCTCCAACACGGAATAGCCCTTGGCTATGTAGCAAAGGAGTATGCATCGGTTGGTGCAACGGTGAATGTGCAAGTCCGGGGGAAGGATGTACCGGCGACAATTGTGAAGGTGCCGTTTATTCAACAAGAGAAATCATGAGCATGTGCGACGCACTTTTTAAAGTGCATTGCACTTGAAGCGTATTATATCCCCCATGAAAATCGACCTTACATTTTCAGTAAACAATATCGATGAGCTTCAGCTTCGGGATAAGAACGTCGTCGTAATTGACGTGCTGAGGGCAAGCACGACGGTTATAGCGGCTCTTCATAACGGTGCCAGAGAAATTATTCCCGTTTCCAACATCGAGTCGGCAGTGAAGATTTCCGGCTCGCTCTTCGGCGATGTCACGCTGCGCGGCGGCGAACGCGGCGGGAAGATGATTCAGGGCTTTAACCTGGGCAACTCACCGCTTGAGTATACTGAAGCGAGCATCAAAGGAAAATCCATTATCTATTCAACGACAAATGGATCCATCGCGATGTGGAAAAGCCGGTTCGCGCGCAATATGGTGGTCGGTGCGTTTGTGAATCTCTCGAAGGTAACGGAATTCCTCTCCAAGACGAACGAAGATGCGCTCGTCATGTGTGCGGGAGACAGCAGTGAACCCAACGGATTTTCGCTCGAAGATGCCGTGTGCGGCGGGATGGTTGTTCAACAACTTTCCCAAATGAAGAACATGGAACTAGAGCTTAGCGATTCTGCGCGGGCGGCGCACACGTTATACAAGAGCTTTGGGCGCTCGATCCAGAAGATGCTTAAGGATTCGGCGCATGGCAAATACCTCGCCGGTATTGGCTATAAAGAAGACATTCAGTACAGCGCGCAAGTTGATTCATTGCCGGTGCTTCCGATTCTCAGTGGGAGCGCCCTCAAGCTCAAAAAGGATGAGAAGCGTGCCGCCGAGCCGGAGATAACTCCGGCGGTGAAGTAGAAACGTCTCAGCAGGGGGAGAATGCCTATGGCAGACGTGACAAAGCAATTACCGTACGTCAAAACCAATCGCGAACGACAGGTGTACGCGTTCGCCGGTTTACTGCTTGCGTTCATGGTCTTGTTGAGCTTGATCTCCTACACCTCTGGCGACCAGACGGACGGCGACATCGCCGTCTGGAAAATTTTTACCAACGACCCCGAAGCCCTGGCGAAAGCCGAGCGCACGTCGAACTGGCTGGGCATTGTCGGCGCGATTATTTCCAACTGGCTCATCAATTCTACTATCGGTTACGCCATCGTCATGCTGCCCGTGTTGTCGATGGTATGGCTGTGGGCGTTTGCGCGCGGCAAAAATCTTCAGAAGCTTCTTGTCCCTACAATTTATACCACGGTTTTTACCCTGTTGTTCGCTTCCATCAACGGCACGATACGGCTTGTCGGTGACACACAGCTGTTGCCGGTTGAGTGGAGCGGGCTCGTCGGTGAGTTTCTTGCCGGCATTCTTTCCAAGCTCATCGGCTTGACGGGAACCGTCCTACTACTGGTTGGAGCGATGATCACGACGGCCGTGTTTGCGTTCGACATCGACATGCTGAAGCTCCTCGAACGGGCGAAAGCTTGGCTGGGCGAGGTGCTTGATTGGCTTGACGAAAAACGCATCGCCGCAGAGCAGGAACGCGAAATGAAACGCGCTACTCAGGTAGAGATCAAGAAAGCAGAGGTTGAACTTCCTCCTGCCCAGCGCATTGAGATGAGAAAACCGCCGGTTGAGAGCAAACCTCCAGTTACAAAAGAGGAAGTGGAGGAGGAAGAGCCGGTTTCCGACTCGCAGGAAACAGAAGATTTGGATTTGAACATTAAGGAAATGCACCGCGAGGAGGAAGTGAACTTCGACGAGCGCGAGCAAGACGTCGACAAAGAAGAGGAAATCGACTATGTGCCGCCGTCTGTTGACTTGCTCGACCATGCCCGCACGAGCGAGGAAGTGGATGAAATGGAGCTCAAGACGAATGCGGAATTGCTTCGCGCGAAGTTGAGTGATTTCGGCGTAGAAATAGAAAGCGTATCGGTAACGCCGGGTCCCGTGGTGACGCTCTACGAGCTGGTGCCCGCGACGGGAGTGAAGATCAGCAAAATTGAAAGCCTTGAGGACGATATAGCCCTCGCGCTGAAAGCAAAGGGCATACGCATCATCGCCCCAATTCCGGGCAAGGGAACTGTGGGCGTGGAGATTCCCAACCATAATCCTGCGCTGGTGACAATTCGCTCGACGATTAACTCGACGAAGTTCCGCGAGAGTACAGCGGCTTTGCCGCTCGCAATGGGTAAAACGATTTCGGGCGAAGTATTTATCGACGACTTGTCCAAAATGCCACACTTGCTTATTGCAGGAGCGACAGGTTCCGGGAAAAGCGTTGGCATCAACACCATCTTGACGAGCCTGATTTACCGCCTGCATCCCAGCGACGTCAAGTTTGTCGTCATCGACCCGAAGAAAATCGAGCTTTCGTTATTTTCCAAGCTCCGCAGGCATTTTCTTGCCGTTTCGCCGGATATCGATGAAGAAATCATCACGACCCCGAACAATGCCGTGCTGATGCTGAAGAGCGTCGAGTACGAAATGGAGAAACGTTACGACCTCCTTGCGGCGGCAGGTGTGCGCAACATTGCTGACTACAACGAACGCCTCAAGAGCGGCCGCCTGCATGACACGGAGAGCGTCAAACACCGCAAGCTGCCGTATCTCATCGTGGTTATCGATGAGCTGGCTGATTTGATGATCACGGCAGCGCGCGAAGTGGAAGAACCCATTGCGCGGCTCGCTCAGCTTGCACGCGCTGTGGGTATTCACCTTGTGCTCGCAACTCAGCGTCCTTCCGTTGATGTGATTACCGGCGTCATTAAAGCGAACTTCCCGGCGCGTATCGCCTATCAGGTCGCGTCAAAAATCGATTCGCGCACGATTCTCGATATGAACGGCGCGGAGCAGCTTCTCGGCAACGGGGATATGCTGTACCTCCCGCCGGGAACGCCGAAACCGATTCGGATTCAGAACGCGTTCATCACTACTGACGAAGTAGAGCGCGTGACCAACCATATCGCTAAACAGCAAGGCTACAGCCAGCCGATGCACCTGCCGTCGGTATTCGAGAAGAAGAAAATGGCAAGCATTACCGGTGGAGACGACCGGGACGAATTGTTCGAAGAAGCGGCGCGCATCATTGTGCGGCACCAGCAAGGCTCGGTGTCACTGCTCCAGCGCAGGCTCAAGATTGGGTATTCTCGTGCCGCGCGGCTCGTCGATGAGCTTGAAGCAGCGGGCGTCGTTGGCCAATTTGACGGGAGCAAAGCGCGGGAAGTGCTGATTGATTCCGAAGCCGGCTTGGAAGCTGTGTTGAAAGGAATTAAGGCGTGAGGAGTAAGGGCATTAGAATGAGAGCCATTTTCCAAAATAAAAGTATGTCATGCCCGCAGATTTTAAGCGGGCATCTAGCAGGTGGATTCCAGACAAAAACATTTGGGAATGAAAGGTTATTTTTCATTTCGTTGATTTTTATACTCGCAGTTGTGATGAGTGTTGTGAATGTTTTTGCGCAAGATATCACTGTGCAGGAGATTACAAAACGGCTCCAACAGCGATATGATTCGATGCAGGATGCGACCGCGAAATTTTCACAGCGAGTCAAGTTTGCATTCTCCGGCATCGAGCAAAATTTCACTGGAACGCTCATTATGAAAAAGCCGAACCATTACCACGTGGTATCCGAGCATCAGACGCTTGTGACGGACGGATTTTCGGTGTGGTCATATTCCCCGGTGAACAAACAAGTGCTTATCGACAGGTACAAGGAAAACCAGAACAGCCTTTCGCCTGAAAAATTTTTGCTGAACCTGCCCGCGCAGTATTATTCCACTTTTTTAGAAAGCGAAAAGCTTGGCGATAAGAATGCGTACGTGTTAAAACTTGTGCCAAAAGACGACCAGTCGTTTATCAAATCCGTAAAAATGTGGGTGGAAGACGGTAGCTGGACGGTTCGGAAAGTCCTGATAGTGGACATCAATGACACAGAGACGGAGTACGCGATTTCCGAAATCAAGCTCAACACGCGGGTGCCCGATTCGCAGTTTGTGTTTACGCCGCCTGCAGGCGTCGAGGTGGTTGACCTCCGCTAACAGACAGGGACTATGCCGATTACCGCCAAAACTCTCACACGAACCGTTATCAGTTTTTTTCTCACCGCCGTTTTTCTTTATCTTGCGTTCCGGAATGCAAATTTCGATGAGTTGTGGACGTCTCTCAAAAGCGCCAATGTGGCATGGATTATAGCGTTGGTGCCTATCAACGTGTTCAGCCATTGGATTCGCGCATTGCGCTGGCGCTATATGCTGACGCCCATCAAACGGGATACATCGCTGCGTAATTTATTTTCAGCGGTGATGATTGGCTATCTGGTGAATAACGTGCTGCCGCGGGCGGGAGAGTTCGTGAGGCCGTATGTTGCCGGAAAGCTGGAGCATATTTCGCGAAGCTCAGCGCTCGGCACGGTTGTTCTGGAGCGTATTCTGGACACAGTGACGTTTTTATTCACGCTCTGTATTATCCTGTTTCTTTACCCCAATGCACTCGCGCCATTTGTCGGCGAGGTAGAGGGGGTTCGCGTGTACTTTCTTCTCGGCTCGCTCATGTTGTTGTTTGTAGCAACCGTCGCGTATTTCAAAAGCGGCTTCCTTTTTAGGTTCGTGAAAGTTGCCAAGCCCTTGGTGCCGAAGAAGTACGCAGAGAAGCTCGACGAGATCATCGAGAAATTTCTCTCCGGTATTAACGTGAGCGGAGCGAGGGAGCATCTTTCCATGATTGCATTCTTGAGTCTTGTTCTGTATGCTGTATATGGGTTGGCTCTGCTCGTGGCTTTTTACACGATTGAACCCATCGCCGCGCAGGGGTTCGACTTTGGAACGGCAATGGTATTGCTCACGGTGGCAACGGTAGCGTACGTGCTGCCCGCGCCCGGCGGTATGGGAACGTACCATTCATTTCTCACTTTCACACTTGTTTCGTTGTATAGCGTTGACCAGGTCAGCGCGTTAAGTTTTTCGATTATCACTCACGAGATTAGTTATTTGACAATTACCGTTACCGGCATCGTCTATTTCCTGAAAGACCATTTGCGGGTTTCAGAGATTACTGCTCAAACCGATGCTGTATAACTCAGTAAGAGTATGAAACAAGTCACACAGCAAAATAAAACAGGTGAGATTCGTGTTGAAAACGTGCCGGTGCCGGCGGTGAAGGAAGGGCACGTGCTTGTGCGTGTGCGGCGTTCCGTTATCAGCGCAGGTACCGAACGCGCATCGGTGGAATCACGAAAGATGTCGCTTTGGCAGCGCGCTAAGCGTCAGCCGGAACTGGTGGCAAAAGTATTTGAGCAAGTGCGGCAGTACGGCGTTCTACAGACTTACCGGCGCGTACAGGCTCGGCTCGAAGCGACAACGTCCCTCGGTTACAGCGTCGCTGGCGACGTCGTTGCAGTGGGAGAAGGCGTGAGTGAATGCAAAGCGGGCGATAGAGTTGCTTGCGCGGGCGCGGGATATGCGAACCATGCCGAGTTTGTGTCGGTTCCCAAAAACCTATGTGTTGTTATCCCTCGCGGTGTAGAGTATGAAAGCGCGGCGTATGCTACGCTGGGCGCCATCGCGCTGCAGGGAATTCGTCAGGCAAATCCGGCGATAGGGGAAACAGTTGCTGTAATAGGATTGGGGCTGATTGGCCAGCTTGCCGTTCAAATGCTGAAAGCAAATGGCTGCGCCGTCATCGGCATTGACCTTGATCCGTGGAATGTAAAAATCGCAAAAGATTCCGGCGCCGACCTTGCCCTTGTGCGGGGCGTGGCGGATGTAAAAAATATTGTGAACTCGTTTACAAAAGGCGTTGGTGTGGATGCTGTTGTCATTACTGCCGCGACGAAAAGCAATGACCCCGTGCAGCTCGCGGGCGGGCTTTGCCGCGAAAAGGGCAGGGTTGTTCTTGTCGGAGATGTTGGGCTCCAGTTACCACGTGCACCGTACTACATGAAAGAGTTAGATTTTCGCCTCTCGCGTTCGTATGGACCGGGTAGGTACGACGCGGCATACGAGGAGCGGGGGCAGGATTATCCCGTTGGGTATGTGAGGTGGACAGAAAACCGGAATATGCAGGAATTCCTGCGTCTTGTCGCCCAAAAGAAAATCGACCTTGCGAAGATTACAACTCACCGTTTCGATATCGAGCAGGCGAAATCGGCATACGCGCTGATCTCCAACCCCCGCGCGTACAAACATGAGAAATATCTCGGGATCATTCTGCACTACGGCGATACGGATGGAAAAGGCAGGGCGGATACGGTTATTACGGTTACCGAGCGCAGCGGTAAGCCTTCTACCGCCGCGTTATCCGTTGGGTTTCTTGGAGCTGGAAGTTTCGCGCAGGGGATGTTGCTGCCTCACGTGCGTCGCTTCAAAGATATCTCCATGACAAGTGTATGCACTGCCAACGGCCTGAACGCTGCAAACGTTGCGCGCAGCTTCGGTTTTCAATTTGCCACAACCGATGCAAAAGAAATTTTGACGCGGGAAAATATCGGCACCGTGTTCATTACAGCGCGCCATAATCTGCACGCCCCGTTTGTTCTCGATGCACTGAAGGCAGGGAAAAATGTGTTTGTTGAGAAGCCGCTGTGCTTAACTATTGGTGAATTGAAAGATATCCAGGCTGCCTATGCAAAGCTGCATTCATCGAAATCTGCGCTCCGAACCCCTTATTCAACACTTTTGATGGTTGGTTTTAACCGCAGGTTCTCACCGCACGCGGAGCAAGTGAAGAAATTTTTTGAGGATGCTGTTGGGCCGTACGCGATACAATATCGCGTCAGCGCGGGCTTTGTTCCTGCGTCACACTGGACGCGTGAACCGGTTGAAGGTGGGGGAAGAATCGTAGGTGAGGTCTGTCATTTTGTGGATTTTATGCAATTTGTCACCGGCTCAAAGCCGGTCAGAGTGTATGCCGAACCGTTGGGAAAACGCGCTGCCGGCGCGGCGGATGACGATTCGGTCGCTATCACTATTTCGTTTGAGGATGGATCGATCGGCGTCATTTCTTATCTAGCAAACGGCGATGCGTCGGTGCCGAAGGAATTCATCGAGATAACCTCAACCAACAGAACGGCTGTCTTGGAGAATTTCCAGAAGCTGGCGCTGTATCAAAATGGCAAAAAGTTGGAGTTTAAGCATTCCACAATTGAAAAAGGCCACAAAGAGGAAATCCGGCAATTCTTGTTTGCAGTGAGGGACGGCAAGCCCTCACCTATTCCGTTTGAAAGCGCCGTGATCACTACACTGACGACATTCAGAATAGTTGAATCATTGAAATCCGGAAGACCCATTGCAGTATGAAGATCTCTGTGAAGTTGGCATTTGCGACATTGGTTGTTTGTACTCAACAAAGTTTCAGTCAGGTAGAAGATCATCGCCCATCGCAGTACAGCATTTCGCTGGGGATGGGAGTAGGCGTTCACTCGGCGCCGTCGCTTGCGGATTACATTAGTGCATTCGGGACGAGTGGTGACGGAGAGCGCGTTGATGAGTTTTCGTCGATGTTGGAACTCTACGTCACACCTTCGATGCGGGTGGAGCGCGAGTGGGATGTTGCCATCGAATATGGGCTGTTGCTGAAAACTCATCTCGTTGGCAGCAATAATACGTCATCTGGAACGGAGTTTGCTTACAGCGTCCACATGCCGACAGCTATTGTTCACTATGTTGTCGATGGAGAATCGTACTACGTAAAACTCGGGGGCGGAGCGGGTTATCACTTCGCGACGATGACACGCACGTTATTTGTGTTCGGCTCGGAAGAGAAATTTTCCACAGCCGGGTTTGGCGCCAAGCTTGAAGCCGTCGGCAATACGAAATTCGACGATACATTTTACGGGAATATCGTTGCCGACTTGCGTTGGGATTTTCTAGACTCGTTCAAAAAATGCTGCGGGTGTTGTCGCATACGATAGGGCATCGAATACCACGGCGCGGATGCAGTTTTTCAGCGTAAGCTTGAAATTTGGAGTGACATTTCAACTGTAGGGATAGAGTGGTCATTTCAGAGTGAACTTATGACAATTCTTGAAGCGATTATACTCGGTTTAATCCAAGGCCTCACCGAGTTTCTCCCGGTAAGTAGCTCCGGGCATTTGGTTCTTGGAGAGTACCTCTTGAACATACGCCCGAACAATGACGTGACATTTGAAGTCTTCGTACATTTTGGTACCTTACTCAGCGTCGTTGTGGTGTTCTGGAAAGATGTCGTGGGAGTTGTCCAGGCATTTGTACGCGCATTTGTTCCGTTTCGTTTGAACAGAGAGTATTACCGCGAACACGAGCACTTCCGGCTTGCAGTTGCCATTCTTATCGGTTCCGTGCCAGCGGCGTATGTGGGTTTGCGGTTTGAAGACGAGATTTCTCAAGCGTTTGCCGACCCGAAGCTTGTTGCCGTCATGTTGGTAGTAACTGGGCTGATCCTGTTTCTTACGGGACTTGCAAAACCTGTAGAGGGGAAACGAGTAGGCCTCGTTTCGTCGTTTCTAATCGGATGCGCGCAGGCGATGGCAATTATCCCCGGCATTTCCCGTTCCGGTTCCACAATCAGTGCGGCGATGTACTTAAAAGTGGAGCCGTTTCAGGCTGCGCGGTTTTCGTTCTTGATGTCGTTACCGGTTATCGCTGGGGCTACGCTGTTGAAAACGAAAGACCTGCTAACGGGCGAAGGCTCGTCGGAAGGGTTGCTGGTATTGCTTGTCGGTACGCTGGTAGCATTTGGTTCGGGCTATGTTGCCATTAAATTTTTGCTCAAGATTATTGAGCGTGGAAACATACGTTGGTTTTCAGTGTATTGTTTGCTTGTTGGAATCCTTGGTATCATATTTATTTAAGGAGGCTTGTATGAAGCGTTTTGTTGTCGTGCTGCTTGCACTATGCGTTCCATTCATTCTCGTTGCACAAAAGAAAAAAGGAAAAAAGATGGAAACAGAAAAGAAGCCGTATGCCGTTGTGGAAACGTCGATGGGTACGTTTGAAATCGAGTTGTTTGAAAAAGCCACGCCCAAGACAGCGGCCAATTTTATCGGACTTGCCGAAAAGGGATATTATAACGGTGTTATATTCCACCGCATTATTGCCGATTTTATGATCCAAGGCGGGGACCCGAGCGGTACTGGTCGCGGCGGCGAGAGTTTCTACGGCAAACCGTTTGAGGACGAAATTGTCGATTCGCTCAAGCATACAGGTCCTGGTCTTCTTTCGATGGCGAACAGAGGGCCAAACACAAACGGCAGCCAGTTTTTTATTACGCTCGTCCCTACTCCATGGCTCGACGGAAAGCATACCGTCTTTGGTAAAGTGGTCAAGGGACTCGATATCGTCGAAAAAATCGGCGCGGTGAAAACCTCGAAGCCGCTCGATAAGCCGTTAGAGGAAGTTGTCATGAAGAAAGTCACCATTGTCAGGAAATAACTGAGAGCGAGGAGAGTGCAAACGTTGCAGAGGGCACGATGATTGAAGGCGAGTAAGCTGTAACGTAGCTGTTCGACCGGAATACGAAACCACGAACTAACGCGGAGCGCACATGGCTGAACAGACTGAGAAAAAAGAATTTTTCACCTCGCGCTGGGGAATGATCCTCGCCGTCATCGGCATCGCCGTTGGCACGGGAAACATCTGGCGCTTTTCCCGCATCGTTGCGCAGAACGGCGGCGGCTCGTTTCTGATCCCCTGGGTTATCTTCCTGTTGGTATGGTCGGTGCCGCTTATTATCGCCGAATTCGCCATTGGAAAATATACACGCAAAGGCACCATCGGCGGTATTGCTAAGCTCGCTGGCGAGCGGTTCGGCTGGATGGGGGCGTTTATCGGATTTGTCGCGACCGCCATCATGTTTTACTATTCGGTGGTTGCGGGGTGGTGCATCAAGTACCTCACCAGCTCGCTCTCAGGCGCTTTGCTTTCGACGAGCGACCACGTTGCGCTGTGGGATTCCTTTACGGGCAGTTATGAGCCCATCTTCTTCCACCTTGTTGCGATGCTCATCGGGGCGTTTGTGATCTACAAGGGAGTGGTTGCAGGCATAGAACGCACCAACCGCATTCTCATCCCTTCGTTATTAGTGATACTTCTGACGCTCGCCATTCGCGCAGTTACGCTAGACGGGGCTTGGGAGGGGATCAGTTACTTCTTCACACCGAGTTGGGATACTCTATTGGATTATAAAGTTTGGCTCGCCGCCCTTACGCAAAACGCGTGGGATACCGGAGCCGGTTGGGGATTGATTCTGACATACGCCTGCTATGTGCGGCAAAAGGAGGACATTGCCCTCAATGCAGCGCTCACCGCCTTTGGAAATAACTCTGTCTCGCTTCTTGCCGGCATTACGATTTTTTCGACAGTGTTTGCACTCGCGCCGGGAGACGGCGTGAAGGAGCTTATCTCCGGACAGGGGAGCACAAACACTGGCCTCGCGTTTATTTTCTTGCCTCAGCTGTTTGAGAAAATGCCGGGCGGTCCGGCAATCCAAACATTTTTCTCCACCATTTTCTTCCTCGGGCTTTCGTTTGCGGCGCTCACATCGCTCATTTCGATGATTGAACTCGCCGTGAAGGCGTTCATCGATATGGGGATGACAAGAAACCGGGCAATCTCCATTGTCGCAACGCTCGGATTTTTATTCGGGGTGCCCTCGGCTCTAAGCCTCGACGTTTTTGAAAATCAGGATTTTGTCTGGGGCATCGGGTTGATGGTGAGCGGCGGATTTATTTCCTTTGCGGTGATTAAATTCGGCGCGGATAAATTCCGGCGCGAAGCCGTCAACTCCGAAGGCAATGATGTACACATCGGAACATGGTATAATATTATCATCTCGTGGCTTGTGCCGATACAAGTGGTGGTGTTGATTGCCTGGTGGTTTTATTTGTCGATTTTTTCGTACGACCCCGACGGGTGGTGGAATCCATTCCATCTCTACAGTGTGGGGACATGTTTGGTGCAATGGGGAGTGATGATGATCTTGTTCATCATATTTAATAAGTGGATGGTCAAGAAAACTCTATCTGTCAGAGCGGAGGTGTAGTATGGAAACTTCGACTATTGTAACCATGATTATCGTTGTTGGGACTGTCTGGGGCGGCCTCGCCGTGGTGCTGCGAACCGCGCTCAAAAAAGAAAAACAAAAACAAGGAGGGGCGCAGTAGAGTCGAGGTTTATCTATGACCTACCACGAACTCCATACTGCGCTGGCGAGCAAAAGGTTTGCACCGGTGTACCTCGTGCACGGGGAGGAAGACCTGCTCGCGGAAGAGTGCGTGAACGCCATCATCGACCACACGCTCGATGAAGGCGCGCGGGGGTTTAACCTCGACATTCTGTATGGCGGTAAAGCTGACGCGCAGGATGCTCTATCGCACGCCTCGTCTTTCCCCATGATGAGCGAGCGGCGCGTTGTGGTTGTCAAAGAATTTGAGCGACTTGCCACTACAGAAGCGGGGCGGGAATTGCTTGCCGCTTACTTTAAGAAGCCGCTCGAATCCACGGTGATGGTGCTTGTTTCCGCCAACCCGGACTTCCGCAAGAAGCCTTTCACCGACCTCAAGAAGCAGGCCGAACTTATCGAATGCAAACCGCTTTACGATAACCAGATTCCCGACTGGATTGAAGCGCGCATCAAAAAGCTTGGAAAGCAGATTACGCCTGAGGCGAGCCGTCTCCTCCAAGGATATGTGGGGAATTCCCTGCGTGCGATTCAAAGCGAGATCGACAAGCTGTTTATTTACGTCGGCACGAAGAAACAAATCGAGTTGGAAGATATCGCCGGCGTTGTCGGTGAATCTAAGGGGTATACGATTTTCGAGCTGCAGAATGCCGTCGGCAACCGCGATATTACACTGTCGATGCAAATTGTCGAACGTATGCTGGAGCTGGGCGAAAGTCCACAGTTGATGATTATCATGCTGACCCGGTTTTTTACGCAGCTTGCGAAGTTGGGCGAGCTGCGACAGCGCCGCGCGTCCGAGCAGCAGATGGCGTC
>JAKEEG010000007.1 GCA_022616555.1 Ignavibacteriota bacterium
AAATGAAAAATGAAAAATGAAAAATGAAAAATGAAAAAACAAGCCCCCACTAATTAATTCCACAGTCCGCACTCATCACTCTGCATTCATTTCCGTTCCCTTAATTCTACTTCCAACAACTTTCCATCCTTCAGCTGCACAATGCGCGCTGGGTAGCGGCGGACTAATTCATAATTGTGCGTTGCCATAAGCACGGCTGTGCCGCGCACGTTAATAGTGCGCAGTAACTCGATAATTTCCGCCGAAGAAGCCGGGTCGAGATTGCCGGTCGGCTCATCAGCAAGGAGCAGGGAGGGAGAATTTACCAGCGCGCGGGCGATGACGACGCGCTGCTGCTCACCGCCGGAAAGCTCGTGCGGCATCTGGTTCCGCTTATGGCTCAGCCCCACGTCGCCCAGTGCCATCAACACCTTCTTTTTGATTTCGCTGCGAGGCGTACTGGTGACGTAGAGAGCGAAGGCGACATTCTCATATACATCGCGATCAGGCAACAACTTGAAATCCTGAAACACCACGCCCAGCTTTCGGCGAAGTTTGGGTATCTCCCGCGATTTTATCCGATGCGCATCGAAACCAGCGACGCTGACTCTGCCTTCGTGAGGTTGTAAGTCCACATAGATCAGCCTGAGTAGAGAACTCTTGCCGGCGCCCGTTTGTCCCACAAGGTAAACAAACTCCCCGCTTTTCATCGCAAAATTGACGCTGTGCAGTACATGCTGATTGTCAAAAGAGACGGTGACGTTTTGGAGGTCGATGATGGCCATAAAGTGTGATGCAGTTAGAATTGTACTATTTCTTATTGGCACCTGACGCGAATTTTGCAGCGAGCTTGAGAGCTTCGAGCATGCTCGAGATATTTGCTTTGCCTTTTCCGGCGATATCGAACGCGGTTCCGTGATCGGGCGAAGTCCGAATGATATTCAGCCCGGCAGAAAAATTTACCCCCGTTTCAAACGAGCTCATTTTCAACGGAATCAGCCCCTGGTCGTGGTACATCGCCAGGACGGCATCGTAGCGTCTATAGGATTTCGTGCCGAAAAAAGCGTCCGCGGCAAATGGGCCCTCGGCTGTGATGCCCGATTTCTTTATCTCTTCCAAAGCTGGAATGATAAGATTTTTCTCTTCGTCTCCGAGAACGCCGTTCTCGCCCGCGTGGGGGTTGAGCCCTAGCACGGCGATTTTCGGCGCAACGATTTTGTAGTTTTTGACAAGTGCATCTCGAACGACAGATGCTTTTTCTACGATCTTTTCCTTTGTGATGTTCGGTGTGACACCCCGCAATGGAACATGAATCGTCACAAGCCCAACGCGCAATGCGTCCGAGACGAGCATCATCGCAACGCGCTGGGAACGACTGAGCAGGGCAATCATTTCGGTTTGACCGGGAAAATCATATCCCGCGAGCCGCAGCGCTTCTTTTGAGACCGGGGCGGTGACCATCGCTTTCGCTTCACCACGGAGACACAGATTTACTGCATGTTCGATTGACACCCCAGCGGATTTTCCCGCAGCTCTGGAGATTGTTCCCGGCTGCACATCCGCCCAAATTCCGTCACTGACATCATTCACATACGTGACAGTATTATGAGGGACAGGAAAGATTGCTTTTTGAAGCTTGGCTTTTATCTTGAATTGCTTTGCAACATGCTCAAACACGTTGAGTGGGCCAACCAGCAACGGCGTACAGACCTTGCGAATGGATGGATGGACGGCTGCTTTCAGCGCTATTTCCGGACCGATGCCGTTAAAGTCACCTATGGTAATCGCGATGGTTGGTTTCACAGAGTGTCTGCTGCGATGAGAAGGAAGTTGCCGTTTTTATACTTGTCGGAAAACACAAACTTGCGCTTGAGCCGCTCGTACACCCAGAGTTCAGAGGGTGCTTCGCCGGGCGGAATATATTTCTCAATGTTTGTCGGTTCGCCGTACAGGATAAAAATCCGCCCTCGGTCGGTTTGGAATCCGTCGGGTGAATTATATGTGGAGAAACGCCGGTTGGCTTCGTCTACGCGGCGGTAGTATTCTACCATCATTTCGTTGTACGCCGTTGTCGTGTCTGGGTCTTTCGTTTTCCAGAAATCATAAAACGCCTTCACGTTTCGGTCGAACGAGCCGGTTTGCATTCCCGCGAGTTCATCTTCGGTTGCAATGTGCTTCAGTGCGTCGATGGACATCTGGGAGTTCAGCAGAGCCGCCGGCCTGTTGAGCCACTGTACCTGAAACGCATAATGCCTTGTGATGTGCTTTTCTCCGCTTGAACATTCCACATCAATATTCCATCCTCCGGGGTCTAATTTTTCGATTGGGAGAGGTATGTAGAGAAGTTTCCAGCCGGGATCTTTGGCATCGATCACTTTATAGGTAGCCTCTTCCTGCGGATTTAGAGGTGAGAGCGTACCAAGGAGAAGAGAATACTGATCGCCTGCAAATGTCTGGAACCAATCGGAAAGGAAATCGCCTTGTCGCTGTATGCGCCATCGCACATTAATCGGAGCCGATTCCGGCAGGTATACTTGATACAGCAATCCGCTCGTTACGCCGAACGTCACGTTTGTTCCCCGGTTCGTTGGGATGACAAATGTTTCGGATCCGCTTCCGCCATCATGTTTCACACGGGCGAATATGGGGTTCGAGATTTCTAAGAGCGCATTGCGGGGAAGAGCAGTAACTACTTTTCTCTCGCGGTTGATGAATTTGCGCCCCGATTCTTTGTCGTCCACACTGACGATAACGGTGTACTCATCTTCGGGAACAGGGAATGTGACCGATCCTTGGAGGTCCGACAATTGCTCGTTCTCGAGCGGCTGGGCATCCCGGTTTAAACGGATTTGGCGGATTTCCCTGCCGACTGCTATATCCTGTTTGTTCCTTAGCTCGACCATCAACTCGCCTTTCGCAATGAAGCCCTTTGAGCTGCCCTGGTCGCGTACGAACACGAAGAACCGCTGGCTGATCCGATAATGAAATCGTACCAGCGCGGCAGCAGAATCCACACTGTAAAAAGGGATGGCTTCGTAGGAAATCAGAAGAGCGCTTTGCCCCTGGCTTTCGCGTTCCTGTTGTGGTTGTGCTAGTATAGTGTTCAGCGCGGCGACTGTTAGTGCAAGCCCGCAAGCGAAACTATGCCAATGCAAGGTCATGGAGTATTGTCGAGTGTTGTTTGCCAATAATTTTACCGGGGTTGAGTATCCCGGATGGATCAAAGATACGCTTAACTTCTTCAAAAAGCCCATAGATTTTTGCTCCGTACAATTGCTCGAGGAAGGGCGTTCGGACGAAGCCGTCGCCGTGCTCACCGGAGAGAGTTCCTCCGAGAGAGATTGCCAGTTCGTTCACGTCGGCGGCAATAAGGTCGATTGCCCGGTAGTGCTCCGGGTTGTTCAGGTCAACGAACGCGGCGCAGTGAATGTTCCCGGAGCCTGCGTGTCCGTATGCCGAATAACGGATGCCGTATTGCGAGAGAATCGAACGCAGCCCGCGAAAATAAGAGGGGAGGTTCTGGAGCGGCACCGTAATGTCCTCGATAAATGACGCCTTGCCAAAGGTATCCGAAAAGTTAATTCGCTTGGAAATTTCTTCTCGCAAAGCCCAAAAAGCGTCTCGCTCCGGTTCGGATTTCAATACGAGTATGTCGAGCGGATGGAATGCGAGAAGCCGCTGTTTTAGACGCTCGATAGCGTGTTCCAGTTCTTCTTGGTTGGCTCCCTCGAACTCAAAATAGAGCATTGTGAGAGCGTCCTGTTTCAGCAGGGTATCAGCCATCGGCCCTAATCCCCTGCCGTGGGAAAAATATGTCTGGTCGAGAATTTCAATTGCCGCAGGGTCGAGGCTCCGCACGGCAACGGTTGCTTCCACAGTCGATTCGTACTCGGAGAAATATGCCAGCGCTCCGGTTCTGTGTGCCGGTACTGGAGCGAGCTTCAGCCCTGCTCCAATGACAATGGCAAGCGTTCCCTCCGAGCCAACGATAAGTTTGCGCAGGTCGATTTGGCGGTTCCCGTTTTGTTTGCCGTCGTGTAGGATCGTTTCTTTAAGATTATATCCCGAAGAATTTTTAGCGACGTCGGGGAATCGCGAGTCGATAAGCTCTTTCTGCGGGAGCAATAGCTCCGCAATTTGTTGTTCGAGCCGCGTGCGAAGCGGCGACGGCTTGAACGCATCGTTGAGAGTGAGCGCCTCACCGTTTGCGAGCACGAGCGATAGATGCTCTATGTGGTCTTTTGTAGCGCCGTACTTAAGTCCCCGGGCGCCCGCCGCGTTGGTTGAAATCATTCCACCGATAGTACAGAGGCTTCCGCTTGCCGGGTCGACTGGGAAGAACTTCCCCGTGCCTGCCAGACGGTCGTTCAACGTTTTTAGCACAATTCCAGGCTGAACGACGACAACATCATCATGCCGGCGTATCATGCCATTCAAGTGTCTTGTGAAATCGAGAACAATCCCCATGCCAACGGCTTGACCTGCCAACCCAGTTCCCGCACCCCTTGGAATAATGGGGATTCCGTTCTCATTGCAAAACCGGGCGACTGCCTGGACATCGGCAATGTGTTTAGGAAACACAACACCGATGGGCTGAATTTTATACCATGACGCGGCTGTGCTGTACTGTTCTCGCGTGTCTCTATCGAAGAAACATTCACCTTCGATGAGCGATTTGAGTTCATGCTCAATGCTTGTAAACGGAGCAATCATATGTCAAGATAGCGAGAATGTAAAAGAAACGCAAAGAATTCTAGACTGTGTTGCAATTGAGCAACGAGTATCATATCTTTTTACGACATTCTAAACGTTCCACAAAAGAGGAATTTTGTCATGTTAAGAATTACACCATGCTTGAAAATCGTTATTTTCACCTTACTCACGTTTTCTACTTCGTTTCTGCTTTCTGCGCAGAATAAAACGGAAGTCAAAGATTCTAAACAAACGTACAAAATCACCGCACTGCCGCGCTACGCCGTGCTTAACATCAACAATGTGAGCACATGGTCAAGGTCCGATGGCTACAATAACCATTCGCCCAGCAGTGACAACGGACTGTATTTTCCGCGATCAACGGCATGGATGATCTACCTGGATGGTATTCTTTGGGGTGGTAAAGCCTATGTGGATTCTGGTATGACCGTCCCAGCGCCATATAGTCAATTGATTCGCGTTGGTGGGTCAGCTTATGTAACTGGCACAGTTGAGGGGCGGGTGACAGGCTTTGGTCAAGCTGCGATAGCAGTTAATCCTGCTGACGCAAGCGCACGCATCTACCGCATACGCCGCGACTATACGACCATGACGGATGATGAATTACGCGAGGACGCTGCTGAAGTGAATGAGATCGCTGATACGACTGTGACAGAGGAGCAGAAGCAAGCAGTCCTCGCACAATATGAGACAGATTGGAACGCATGGCCAGTAGCGTACGGCGCGCCGTTTATCGACAGAAACAGCAATGGCGTATACGACCCGCCGCCGGCGTTCAACCCGAGCTTTACGGCAGATGACCTGATCTCTGGTAACCAAGATGAGCCGGGAATAGCTGGAGCGGATCCTAACCTGCCTGCCGACCAGGTTATTTGGACAGTGTACAATGATCTTAATCGGACAGTTGCTGCCGCTCCCCGTGGCTCTGAGCCGTTTGGTTTGGAGCTTCAGAAAACAGTTTGGGGATACAAGCGCAATGATGCTTTGGGGAACGTCTATTTTACACGTTTGAAAATTATTAACAAAGGCGGAGTTGATGTTGACGCGAGTGGCACGAAAGGCGCGCTTTATATCGACAGTATGTACGCTACGCTGTGGTCTGACCCAGATATCGGTAACGCCGGAGACGATTTAAAAGGATGTGATACACTTTTAGGTGGAGTCTTTACCTATAACGGAGCTGCGACCGATGAAGTATATCTAGACTTCGGTCTCGCACCGCCATCTGTGGGTTATTATCTCATGGCGGGTGCGACTGTGCCGTATCCGGGCGACACCGCTTTTCGCGATTTCACGATAATCAACGATCACCGGAACGTACCGATGACAAGCTTTACGTGGTTTGCTGCAGGCGACCCGTACAGTGACCCTCCAGGTAACTATGCACAGGGCGTCATTCGGTGGTATAAAATGATGCGTGGGTTTGCGCCTTTCGACGGTCCCGATGTGTATTATACTCACCCACCCGAGCTAGAACCGGGTCCGTTTCCATTATCGGGTGACCCTGTAGCAGGCACCGGCTGGTTAGACGGACAGGGAACCAATTACTCGTTTTACCCGGGAGACCAGCGCATGCTGCTGAACAGCGGGCCGTTCCAGTTATTTCCGGGAGATACGCAAGAAGTTGTTTTTGCGACGGTCGTTGGCTTGGGCTCAGATAGGCTATCGAGTATTGCGGTGATGCGTTTTAATGCACAAGCAGCTCGTGAATTTCATAATTCGCTCTATGCGGATACTTCGTCGATACCTTCTGCAGTGGAGGGGGAATCCTACGCTGTATGATTTTGTGTTAGATCAAAATTATCCGAACCCCTTTAACCCGAGCACAAAGATTCAATTTTCGCTGCTAAAAGCTGCCGACGTATCGCTTAAGATTTATAACATGCTCGGTCAGGAGGTGGCGGAGATAATGCACGAGAAATTAAATCCCGGTGCGCATATATATGAGTGGGATGGAACGAGCCGCGAAGGGAAGCCGGTTGCTTCCGGGATGTATTTCTATCGTCTGACAGCGGGGCAATTTGTTGAAACAAAGAAGATGGTGTTGTTGAAGTAACATGAGGGGTTACACGTGCGACGCGCTTCAAAAGTGCGTCGCACGGTTATTTTCTTCTACTTCCAATTCCGCAGGTATTCCGTCAGCAAGCGCACACCGACTCCGGAGCCGCCTCGTTGGGTGTAATCGCCTTTTTCTTCCAAGATAGCCGTGCCCGCGATATCCAGGTGTGCCCACTTGTAGTTGCCGATGAATTTTTTGAGGAACCATCCCGCTGTAATCGCTCCAGCCCAGCGGCCTCCGACATTCTTCACGTCGGCAACATCGCTCTTGATAAGCTTCTCATATTCATCAAACAGTGGGAGAGGCCACACGCGCTCGTAGGTTTTTTCTCCGGCTGATTTTAATTTCTGCATCAGGACTTCATCATTGCCCATCAAGCCCGTAACGACATGACCAAGCGCCACGACGCATGCGCCAGTGAGAGTGGCAAGGTCAATAACTGCGGCTGGGTTGTAACGCTCAGCGTAGCCAAGCGCATCCGCGAGGATGAGCCTACCTTCCGCGTCGGTGTTGTCAACTTCCGATGTTTTACCGTTGTAATGCCGAAGAATATCGCCCGGTCGCGTTGCAGTACCGCTGGGCATGTTTTCGACTGCAGGGATGAGCCCGACGATGTTAACGGGAAGCTTCAATTTCGCAACGGCCTCGAACGTGCCGATGACCGCTGCCGCGCCGGACATGTCCATTTTCATCTCGCCCATTGAGGCAGAGGGCTTGATGGAAATCCCGCCTGTATCGAACGTAACACCCTTGCCAACAAGCACGACTGGCTGTCCGGCAGCCTTCTTGTACTCCAGTATGATAAACCTCGGCTGGCGCGCGCTGCCTTTGCATACACCTATGATGCCGCCCATGCCGAGGCTTTTGATGCGCTTTTCGTCGAAGACAGTCACTTTGAAACCGGAGCGCCTGCCGGTTTCCTGCGCAGTTTTGGCTAGAGTTTCGGGATAGATTTCATTGCCGGGGGCGTTAGACAAATCGCGAGCGCGGTACGTGCCTTCGACAATCGCTGAAGCAAATGCGACTGACTTAACTCCTGAGTTCTTTACCGACTGCTCTTGAGAGCACAGGACAATAGACTCGACAACATGTTTGTTGTTTTCGTTCTTTGTGATGTATTTATCGAACTTATACAATGCGAGCGCAGCACCTTCGGCGAACGCGACAATGCCGTCGCTACTGCGCTGTCCAAGTGAGGGCAGGGCAAGTGCAAGGCGTTTTGCTTTTAATGTATAGGCACGCTTTGCAGCGGCGGCCGCTGCCCTGCGGTACCGTTCAAGCCAGGCGTTGGCATCGTTGTCTGGGATATTCTCACCGAGTCCGACCAGGAGCACGCGCGGAGTTTTAGAGCCACGGTCTGGATAGGCTAAGGCTGTTTCGCCAATTTTTCCGCTGAAATCCCCCGCCTTCAGAATATCAGAAATCCCCCCGCCAAATTGCGCTTCGAGTGATTTCATTTCCTTCGTGAAGAGGGTTTTATCTTGACGGATGAATGTCGCTACGACATCGGCGGCGATTGCTTTCGATGCGGCTGATTGAAATGAGAGTTTCATTCACTCCTCATTAAATAAGGTACGACGATGATTGTTCTGTGACTTGTTGTAGCAGTTGCTGCAGATTCCCATTTACGACGCGAGCGCCCGCGGCATTCTTATGCCCGTTCCCGCCGAATTCTTTTGCAAGCTTGTTCACTGCAATATCGCCCTTCGATCGGAAGTTGATCTTCACGCCGTCCTCTAATTCGCTGAGCAGCACGCCAATTTGGACTCCGCTAATGGCAAGCGTATAGTTGACGATATTATCGGCATCCACGCCTGTCGTCTGTGTTTCGTTAAACATCGCTTTGGTGATATAGAGCGAAGCGAATTTTCCTTCGTGTGAAAGGACGAGGGTGGAGAGCGTTTTTCCGAGTAATGCGATTCTGCCTGCGCTGCCTTGTTCATACACTTGCTGGAAAATAGAAACCGGGTCGGCGCCGCATTCGATAAGTTGTGCCGCTTGACGGTGGATATCCGGGTCAGTTTTCGGAAACCGGAACGAGCCTGTATCTGTCATTATTGCCGTGTAGAGAGCTGTCGCAGTGGTCTTTGTAAATTTGTCACCTTGTAGGTGAACGAGCAAGCGGTAGAGTATCTCTCCCGTCGCGGCGGATGGCTCGTCGAGAATATACAAATCGGCAAACTCGATTTTATCGAGATGATGGTCTATGCAGACTTTTGTTGCCGGGCTTTTGAGGACGTGTTCTTTCAGGCTTGCAAGCCTGTCCGGGCTATTGGTATCGAGCACGACGATGGCCTCTGCCTGTTCGATCATTGGAGTATGCTGTACCGGGCTGAATTGTTGTATGTCGCCGCGCGGGTCGAGGAAACGGTAGTAATACGGTGTTGCGCTGTGGTTGAGAATATGCGTGTGTTTGCCCTGCGAGGTGAGATATTCCGCGAGAGCTATTTCGCAGCCAAGCCCGTCACCATCCGGATTGACGTGCGTCGTGAGAACGAAGCGCTTCGCGTTCTTGATAATGTCACGGAATTGGTTGAATTGTGCTTGCATGGTTGGGTAGGGGCAAAATATATTGTGCCCCCTACAGACAAACATAATAAAAAAGGTGTGACCGACCGAACAGCCACACCTTTTGTGAAGCCTAATATTACGTTATTGCACAACCCATGTCTCGCCGGAGTTGAGCAGTTTCGACATATCACCTTCGCCTCGTTTTTGTTTGGCGAATTGTATCTGCCGCACCATTTCTTCTTCATACACCGGGCGGTCGATAGCGAGGAAAATTCCCACCGGACGCGGTAAATGTGGCTTGTATGTCATGTCTGCAAGGATGAACGAGAGCGTCGTATCCTTTTCGTCGTGCACAAGCAAATCGTTGACGGAGAACTTGCCATCTTTGAGTGATACGACTTCCGGCGTAAAGCCGTTCAATCGAATGCCTTTATCCTTTTCTTTGCCGAATACCAGCGGCTTGCCGTGTTCGATAAAGACCACGCTGTCTTCCTTGGTTTCCTTTTCGGTAAACTGGAAGAACGCTCCGTCGTTAAACACATTGCAGTTCTGGTAGATCTCGACGAACGACGTACCTTTGTGGTCAGCGGCGCGCTTCAGTATCGCTTGCATATGCTTGGGGTCGCGGTCAAGCGTGCGCGCCACAAACGTCGCACTGGCGCCCAAGCAAAGCGACGCAGGGTTAAACGGATAGTCGATAGAGCCGTAGGGTGTCGATTTTGTAACTTTGCCAGTCTCTGACGTGGGGGAGTATTGTCCCTTTGTTAAACCGTAAATCTGGTTGTTGAAGAGCAGGACGTTAATGTCAAGGTTCCTGCGCATCAAATGAATAATATGGTTGCCGCCGATACTGAATCCGTCGCCGTCGCCGGTTACAACCCAGACTGAGAGGTCAGGGCGGGCGAGTTTGAGTCCGGAAGCGACCGCCGGCGCGCGTCCATGGATGCTGTGGAAGCCGTACGTATTCATATAGTACGGAAAGCGGCTCGAGCATCCGATGCCTGAAATGAACACCATCTGGTGTCGCGGAATGCCGAGATCCGGCATCACACGCTGTGTCTGTGCGAGAATAGAATAATCGCCGCAGCCCGGGCACCAGCGCACGTCCTGGTCACTCTGGAAATCTTTTGCGGTATATTTCTGCTGTGGCGGTTGTGTTTTCGAGATCAGATCTTCTACCTGTGTCGTCATGGTTAACCCTTTGTAACTTCCTTTTAGCTGGGTGGGACAGACATTCTTGTCTGTTATTTTTTTTTGTAAACTACGGACGGGCAGGAATGCCTGTCCTACTCTTTTATATGTTAGCCCTTTACGATTTCGTCAATCTTCTTTTCAATTTCGATGGCTTTAAACGGCAAGCCCTGAACTTTATTAAACCCTATTGCCGGCACGAGGTACTTTGCTCTCAGAACCTTAACCAATTGACCGAGGTTTAACTCGGGCACAAGCACGTGTTTGAATTTGTACAGCACCTCGCCCAAGTTTTTTGGGAGTGGATTCAAGTAGCGTAGGTGCAAGTGGGAGACAGAATTGCCCTTCTCGCGATGGCGGGTGACAGCAGTACGAATTGCTCCGTACGTGCTGCCCCAGCCGACGACGAGGATATCGCCTTCTTTATCGCCTTCGACTTCGGCAAGAGGAATATCGTTGGTGATACGCTCGATTTTCTCCGCCCGCAGCTTGATCATCAGCTCATGGTTTGCCGGCTCGTAATTGACGTTGCCGGTGATATTCTGTTTCTCCAATCCGCCGATGCGGTGCTCAAGACCCGGCGTGCCCGGAACCGCCCACGGGCGTGAGAGTGTTGCCTCGTCACGTAGATAGGGCAGGAAACCTTCCGCCTCGGTTCGGAATTTCGCTGAGATATCAGGCATGGAATTGTAATCGGGAATGAGCCACGGCTCGGAGCCGTTGCCGAGGTAACCATCTGAAAGGAAAAAGACCGGCGTCATGTACTTGAGGGCAATGCGCGAAGCCTCAAAGACCATCTGGAAGCAATCCGCAGGCGTAGCAGCGGCAACGATGGGAATGGGTGCTTCGCCGTTTCGTCCGTACAATGCCTGAAGCAGGTCGGCCTGCTCGGTCTTCGTCGGAAGACCTGTGCTCGGGCCGCCTCGTTGGATATTGCAAACCACAAGCGGGAGTTCCACCATAACAGCCAAACCCAGCGCTTCGCCCTTGAGTGCTACTCCGGGCCCGCTCGTTGTTGTTACTCCGAGCGCTCCTCCAAATGATGCACCGATCGCCGAGGTGATGCCAGCGATTTCGTCTTCGGCCTGGAATGTCTTAACGCCGAATTGCTTGTACATCGAAAGCTCGTGCAGAATGTCGCTTGCCGGAGTAATTGGGTAGCTGCCGAGGAATAAATCCAGCTTGGCTTTTTTGGCTGCAGCCATCAATCCCCACGCTGTTGCCTGGTTGCCGGTGATGTTGCGGTACTTGCCGGGCGTGAGTTTCGCCGGGGAAACCTCATAGCGGACGGCAAACATCTCCGTCGTCTCGCCGTAGTTCCAACCCGCCTTCAGCACACGCGTGTTGGCTTCGAGGATCTCAGGCTTATTGCCGAATTTCTTCTTGAGCCAGTCAAGTGTCGAGTCCATCGGGCGGTTGTAGAGCCAGTACATCAAGCCGAGGGCGAAGAAGTTCTTTGAACGGTCGACCAACTTGCTGGAAAGCCCGAGGTCTTGCAGTGCCAGAGCAGTGAGTTTGCTGATGTCGACTTCGAAGACCTGGTACTTCGAGAGAGAGCTATCTTTTAGAGGGTTGTTTTGGTAACTCGCGAGCTTCAAGTTCTTGTCGTTGAAACCATCGGTATTGACGATGATAACGCCGCCGTCAACCAGGCTGCCGAGGTTGACCTTCAGCGCTGCCGCATTCATGGCGACGAGGACGTCGCACGAGTCGCCGGGCGTATTGATTTCCGTGCTACCGAAATGTATTTGGAAACCGCTCACGCCGAAGAGCGTTCCTTGCGGAGCTCGAATTTCAGCGGGGAAATCCGGAAGCGTGCTCAGGTCGTTGCCGAGGATTGCGGTGGTGTTGGTGAACTGCGTTCCAGTTAGCTGCATGCCATCGCCGGAGTCTCCGGCGAAGCGTATTGTTACTTCTTCAAGCGTCTTTAAAGTTTTGCCAGCCATAAATCGCTTTAACCTTGTCAAAAAGTAGTAGAGAAAAAGTGATATTCTACTCAAAAATTGCTAAAAATTAGCTCAAAAGTCAAGGAATTGACATTATCATAGAAAGCAAAACGCCAGCTTTCGAGATTGAAAACTGGCGTTTCTTCAACTTTCAGTTGTGTTAAATCACTCCCGCACGACCCATACTTTTACTTTGCCCTGAACGCCACCGGGGAGTTTTACCGGCACATCGTAGATTCCGAGCGCTTTGATGGGCTCTTCAAGCTCGATGATGCGCTTGTCAATGGTAATGCCTTTCTCCTGCAAGCCGTCGGCGATCATTTGCGATGTTACTGAGCCGAAGAGCTTGTCGTCTTCACCAACCTTCATCTGGATGTTGAGAGAGACTTTTTCCAGCTCGGCTGCGAGCTTCTCGGAGCCGACTTTTTCTTTTTCCACGCGCCGGGCGTTCTGCTTCTTTTCCTCATCAAGCATCTTGACGGCGTTGTCGGTAGCGAGGAAAGCAATGTTGCGGGGAATGAGAAAATTCCGGGCGTAGCCGTCTTTCACATCCAGAACGTCACCCAGCTTCCCGAGCTTCCCGTGATCTTGCCGTAAAATGACTTTCATTGTTGTGCTCCTCTAATTTTCATGCAGGGGCAGAATATATTTTGTCCCTACGATAGTAAATGTGTTAGCTAACCGCGTCTGCGACGAAGGGCAGCAGGCCGATATGCCGAGCGCGTTTCAATGCGACGACAAGAATACGCTGGTGCTTTTGACACGTGCCGGAAATTCGGCGTGGAATAATACGCCCCTGCTCGGAGATAAATCGCGCCAGTCGTTTCTCATTTTTATAATCAATGAAGTATTCCTTACTATCGCAGAAGCGGCAGCGTCGGGGTTTGCGCTGTTGAGCGGCGCCGCGTGGTCCGCGAGGGCCTCGCGGTCCCCCGGGGCCTCCAGGACCCCGTGAACCTCCGAGACCTCTTGAAGGTCCAGTCGATCTAGAAAAAGATGATGTAGTGCGTTTCACGTGTGTTCTCCAAATTCGTTCAGGTTGTGGTCGAAAGTCTATATTCAGCTAGGCGAGAGATACTAAGCCTCGTCTTCGTCATCATCTTCGTCGTCATCGACAACTACGGCGGCAGCAACCGGCTTAGCGGCGACAGGGATGGGAGCCGCAGCAGGAGTAGGACTAGGAGCAGAGGTTGACTCCGCCATTGCCAGGTCTTTCGCAACCTGAGCAGCACGCGCTTTCAGCGCTTTCTTGTCGAGCACGATGGTTAAATAACGGATGATGTTTTCGTCGAGTTGGTAATGGCGCTCCAATTTGGCGATGGTGTCGCCCGGGGCATTAAACTCGATGACGGCATAGAAGCCGTTGTTCTTTTTCTTGATTGTATACGCGAAGCGCTTGCGGCCCCACTTAGCAAGGTCTTTCACCTCGCCGCCGTTCTTCACAATAACTTCTTTGGCTTTCTCGATGACCGCGTCAATCTGCGGGTCGTCGAGCCCGGCGTTCACAATGAACGTCGTCTCGTACGTTCGTACCATGGGTGTTCTCCCTTTGGGCTATGATGTTAAATTGGCCCCAACCTCTTTGTGCGACATGGCGTCGCGTGTGTTGGAGCAGGGTCTATGTAAATATACTACTTTTTTTGTTTTATAGCAAAGGTGCGATCACGAGCGAAACAATGGACATCAGTTTAATTAAGATGTTCATCGAGGGTCCTGACGTATCTTTAAAAGGGTCGCCGACCGTATCGCCGACAACAGCGGCTTTGTGTGCGTCCGATCCTTTGCGCTCGCCTTCCACTTCGCCTTTTTCAATTGCTTTTTTCGCGTTATCCCACGCCCCACCGGCGTTTGCCATCATGAGAGCAAGCAATACACCAGTGACAGTCGCTCCGGCGAGCATCCCTCCGAGAGCCGCTGCGCCGAGCGTGAATCCCACAATCACAGGCGCCGCAACGGCGGAAACACCCGGCAGAACCATTTCTCTCAACGCTCCTCTGGTTGCGATATCGACGCAGCGTGCGGCGTCAGGTTTTGCATCGGACCTGCCTTCAAGCAAGCCGGGGATTTCGCGGAATTGGCGGCGGATTTCATCAACCATTTTTCCTGCTGCCCGCCCAACGGCAGTCATCGTCATCGCGGCAACAAGGAAGGGAAACATCCCGCCGATAAACAATCCGATTACAACATATGGATTTGTGATAATGATTTGCACGGGAGAGAGGCCTTGGGATAACATCTTGTGATCGACTGCCTGCGAGAACGCAGCAAACAAAGCGAGCGCCGTAAGGGCGGCGGAGCCAATGGCAAATCCTTTTCCGATAGCCGCTGTCGTGTTGCCGAGTGAATCCAAGCCGTCCGTGATTTTACGAACTTCCGGACCGAGCCCGGACATTTCTGAGATTCCGCCAGCGTTATCGGCAATTGGACCGTATGCATCTACCGACATTGTAATGCCGACCGTCGCAAGCATGCCGACAGCGGCAATACCGATTCCGTACAGTCCAGCGACCTCGTTGGCGACGTAGATCGCCAAACAAATCGCGATAACCGGAAGAGCAGCAGATTCCAATCCAACTGCAAGACCGTGAATGATGTTTGTCGCCGACCCTGTCTTGCTCGCCAAACCGATTCGTTTAATTGGAGGGCCAGAGGTATAAAATTCAGTGATTAAGCCGATGGCAATTCCGGCGATAGTTCCCCAGAAGACTGCCCAGAAAACGTTGTTGCTGACGTCGTAAGTTCTGATGAGCCACAATCCGCCGAGAAGGAAAATTCCGGCGGCGATAAACGTCGAGTACCGCAAAGCGGCGGCGGGGGAGAATTGCTTAAGAATTCTCATCGACCCAATACCGATAAAAGATGCGATGAGACCAATTCCCGCAAGCACGAGAGGGAGAGCCATCAAGATGGATTTGATCTCGGCGTCTCCGACCTCAGGCATAGCTTTGAGAATACCCAGGCCTTCGGGTAGGAGCGTTGCGCCGATGGCGATTGTCGCGATAATAGAGCCGACATAGGATTCGAAAATATCAGCGCCCATTCCGGCTACATCGCCCACGTTGTCGCCCACGTTGTCTGCGATAACACCCGGGTTGCGCGGGTCGTCTTCAGGTATGCCGGCCTCAACTTTGCCGACGAGGTCAGCGCCCACATCGGCAGCTTTGGTGTAGATACCGCCACCAACACGGGCGAAGAGAGCGATGGAGCTTGCACCCATAGCGAAACCGTTGATGATGCTCGAATGTTCAGGACTGCCGAACAAGATAAACCAAATCCCAACTCCAATCAGACCCAAGCTTGCAACGCTTACGCCCATCACAGCTCCGCCATCAAACGCTGTTAAGAGCGCTTTCCCTTGCCCCACAGTGCGGGCTGCCTCGGCTGTACGAACGTTCGCCTTTGTAGCGGCTTGCATTCCGAAGAATCCTGCAAGGACGGAGCAAATTGCGCCGCTGACAAATGCGGCGGCGGTGTTTGCATTGAGGAAATATCCCAGCAGCACTGCAACCACAAGAACAAACACAGCCAGCACCACATATTCGCGTCGGAGAAATGCCATTGCGCCGACGTGAATTTGGTTGGCTATATCTTTCATGCGCTCAGTGCCTTGCGGCAGTCGGCTGAGCATGAAGTAAATGATAAATGCTCCAAGGAGCCCAGCAGCACCAGCCCAAGGTACGTATTGAATAAATTGTTCCATTGCGTGTTAGTCTTTCTCGGTCTGCTTAGGTTTCGTGTTGTAGAGATTCATTGCCCGCTCGATTCCATCGCGTGCGATACACAAGCATGCTTCCGCCGCTCGAGTCACCATGCGCTCTACTTCTTGCCGTTCTGCAGAGGTAAACGGTTCAAGAACGTACTCGGCCATCAAGGATTTGTCCTTGGGGATTGACTCGGAGGCGATGCCGCATCTGAGGCGAGGAAATGAATCAGACTGCAAATGGTAAATAATAGAATATAAACCGTTATGACCGCCGTCGCTTCCTCTCTGGCGAAGCCTCAGTGTTCCAAGAGGGAGCTGAAAATCATCGCAAACTACTAACAACTGGTCGGGTGCAATTTCATACCGTTCGGCAAGATCCATCACCGCCGAACCGCTGTTGTTCATAAACGTAAGCGGTTTTGCGAGATGAACATCGTTTCCTTCAAAAGTTCCCTGCGCTTCGAGATATTCCCCTTTACCCGCTTTCAGATGTACGCGCAAGGTTCGTGCCAGCACATCGATAACATCAAACCCGATATTGTGCCGTGTTGCGTCGTATTGATTTCCGGGATTCCCAAGACCGATAACGCAGAGCATGTCCGTTTTGCGTTTGTGCGAAACGGTTACTTCTTCTCGGCCTTTTTCTCTGCCTTCTCAGGTGCTTTCTTTTCCGCTGCCGGTTTCTCTGCTTCGCCTTCCGCTCCTTCTTCAGGTTTCTTGCCTTTGGCAATAACTTCCGGTTCGGCTGGTGCGGCCGGTAATGCGCCTTCGGCTGCCGGCGCTGCTTCCGCTTCTTTCAGGATTGTCGGGGGCACAACAGCAACGACCGTGCTGTTCTCGTTTTCGAGGATTTTGACATTCTCGAGAGTTAAATCTTTCACGTGGACGGAGCGGTTCATCAACAAGTTAGTCACATCAACTTCCAGGTGGTCGGGAATAAATTTTGGCAAGCACGAGACACGCACATAGTGCATGATGTGCTGGAGAATTCCGCCATCCTTCACGCCCTGAGCAGTTCCTTTTATAACAATCGGGACCTGGATGGTGACCGCTTCATCTTCTTTCAGTCCGAAAAAGTCGACGTGAATCGGCTTGTCCGTTACCGGGTCGTAATCCACATCGCGCAGGATACATGAACGCGTCGAGCCATCATCTAGCTTTAAATTAATGACGTGGGTCGCCGTTGTTCTGATAAGCGGACGGAGAGCAAGCTCGTTGATAACAACGGGAATATTTGCCTGTCCGTGACCGTAATAAATGCCCGGCACTTTTCCCTGTGCGCGGAGCTGTTTTGTGCGTTTGCCGAATTCCTTCCGGACTTCAGCAGTGAGTGCTAGTTCTGACATGACTGTTCCTTACTGTTAGATTCTATCTTTATCGACGTCGAATAACGTGCTAATTGACTCGTGATTATACGTTCTGTTAATTGCTTCGGCAAATAACTTTGCTACTGAACGAAGCTCAATTTTCTTCGATGTTTGACGCAAGGGAATCGTATCAGTGACCGTCAAGCTTGTCAGTGCCGAATGATTGATACGCTCTATCGCTTTGCCCGAAAGAATCGGGTGCGTGCATGCACCGTAGATGTCGTTCGCTCCGTGTTCTTTGAGTGCCACAACGGCGTTGACAAATGTGCCGCCCGTATCAATCAAATCATCAACAATGAGGACATTCTTCCCCTTCGTGTTCCCAATGACGTTGAGTACCTCCGCTTCGTTCGCCTTCGGCCGGCGCTTGTCGATGAGCACAAGGTCAGCCTCAAGCCGTTTGGCGAAGGAGCGCGCCATCTTCAGTCCGCCGACGTCCGGCGAGACAACGGCAAGGTTCGGAATATTCATATTCCGAAAATGATCGATGAACACCGCCGACGAGTACAGATGGTCGAGCGGTATATCGAAGAACCCTTGAATCTGCGGCGCATGCAAGTCCATCGTCAGCACACGGTCTGCTCCCGCACCAGTCAGTAAGTTGGCGACGAGCTTTGCTGTGATCGAAACTCGCGGCTGGTCTTTTCTGTCCTGCCGGGCATACCCGAAGTAGGGGATAACCGCCGTGACCCGTTCCGCCGATGCCCGCTTTGCTGCATCGAGCATGATGAGCAACTCGATCAGGTTCTCCGCTGGCGGTTGCGTCGATTGGACAATGAAAACATCGTCCCCGCGGATATTGTCCGCGTACTTCACCCACATCTCGCCATCACTAAAGTTCCTCAGCTCGACGTGGCCGAGTTCAAATTTTCCTTCCGCCGCAATTTTTTCGGCGAGGGGTCGGTTTGCTCTTCCGGAAAAAACCTTTAGTTCGGCCATGTACCTTATCGGTGAGGAAAAAAAACTGAGCGTTCTTCTCTGCTGGGGTGCCAGGATTCGAACCTGGGAATGACGGCTCCAAAGGCCGTTGCCTTACCGCTTGGCTACACCCCAATTCCTAGGCGCCTCAAAATAAAGCCCACATTCAAAAAATGGCGAAATGAAGTGGGCTTTAAATATAGAAAAAAAAAGCCGCTAAGTCAATGAGTATTTGGCACTTCCAGTCAATCTGTCGGAGAATTATCGCTAAGATTTAGGGACACAAAGTAAACGTTTATCTTTGATTCTTGTGGGAGGATTTAGTATTATTGCACACGTAAATTTATCACTTGGAGATATACATGGACAGAATTCAAGGAGCAGTGCTGCACAAACCGTTTAGTCTTGCAGAAGGAAAATCGCTTGCACAAGCTTTTTGGATCATGACCTTTGCATTGTTGACCGGAATTGGGGCGCAAATACAGATTCCTCACCAGCCTGTTCCGTACACGTTTCAAACATTTGTCGTATTGTTAGCTGGAGCAACGCTCGGCCCGCGCAATGGGTTTTTGAGCATGATGGCATACATTGCTTTAGGGATGATCGGGTTGCCCCTGTTCTCGGGCGGTGGGTTTGGGCTTGCGAGAATTCTTGGTCCTACGGGGGGATACCTGATTGCTTTCCCCATTGCAGCATTTGTTATTGGGTATCTTTTGACGAAACGAGAAGGATATATTTGGACGCTTGTCTCAATGTTTATCGGTCTGCTAATAATTTTTACATTGGGAACAATTCAACTCAATCTTGTCCTTATCAAAGATTGGAGTAATGCCTTTGGCGCTGGTTTTTTGATCTTTTCGTGGTGGGATGTTTTGAAGTTGTTTGCCGCAACGACAATTTATCATCAAATGGCAAAAAGGATACGAAGATAAGCTAATGTAAATTATCACAAACAGAAAACCCGACGTTACGTCGGGTTTTCTGTTTTTACGACGGAGGGAAGAAATTCCTTGACTCGTTCTTCAAGGGACTTCATGGTCGTTCGAAAAGCCTCAAGGCGTTCCTCGTGAGAAGAGCCGATGAAGCTCGGGTCTGGTGTGCTCCAATGCAGTTGCTTCTTTGCGCCGGGGAAGAAGGGGCATTCCTGATGGGCATCGTCGCAAACGGTAATAACGTAATCGAACGATTGTCCCTCGAACTGGCTCATCGCTTTGGACCACTGTTTACTGATGTCGATCCCATGCTCCCTCATCGTCTCGACTGCATCCGGATGCACAATTCCGGCGGGATGCGTGCCGGCGCTGTGGACTTCCAACGCGTTTCCACCATGATGACGCAGCAGCCCCTCTGTAATTTGACTGCGCGCAGAATTACCTGTGCAAAGAACAAGAATTTTTATGGGCATAAGAGATTTAGAAGAGTGCAAAATTAGATTTTTAGATATTTATCCCATCGTCGAAACAATTCTGCCGTTGCCTTTAGGTCCCCAAGACAATATTCGGCTATCTCACGAAACCGCTTCTCGTTCCACAAAGTTCCAAGGTCTAACCCGGTAATACCGTGTGACTTCGGACTTTCGATGCCGAATGCCTTACAGTAGAAGTCGAGATTGAATTTTCGTACTGCGCCGTAAAATGTGAATTGCTCCAATAAATCGCAATGAATTGAGGCATCGTACCGGTAAGGAAGAAGATTGCGCTTCGGCTGTATTTCCAGGATTGCAGACCGCATGTGCAGGAAAGGGCAATCGAATCCTCTACCGTTAAAGGTGATAATTTGTTCGTACTTTGTTATATCTTCCCAAAACTGGGCGACGATTTCCTTCTCTGTTCCCGAAAGGTAATGCACCATTTCGCTCTCGGAAAATGTATCGACCCGGCCATCGGATTGGAATAAAATCTTTCCGCGTTCGGTATCCGGATTGTACATGCCGATGGCAATGATTTGTGCCGTTGTCGGGTAGAGATTGAGCTTCAGGAGGGCATCGGTCTTTTCCTCTTCCGTTTTGGCGAAACGAAACAAGTAGTCCTTTTGCGTTTCATCAAACGTGTCGAGTGGAAAGGAAAGCGTCTCGATATCCAGAACGACGCGGGCCATTAAGCGGTAATTCGATAGTGTTTAAGTCCCCAGTAGGTTTCTTTTGCAGAGACTTTAAGAATCGTAGCGATTGGAACCGCCAGCAGCATTCCGCCGATTCCCATTAGCTGCCCCCCGACGAAGAGAACAGCAAACACGGTAACGGGATGCATGTCCACCATTTTGGAAAATGCCAAAGGCTGAATGACAAAATTATCCAGTATCCGTACAATGATTGTTACAGTAAGAATGGGGATCAACAAATTAAAGTTGCCGTTTTGTGTGACTGAGATGACGGTGGGGGGTATTGTGCTGAGGATTATTCCTAGATAAGGAACGAGATCAGCCACCCCGGCGGCAATTCCCAACGGCACGACGTGGTTGAGTCCGATAATCCAATACCCGATAATGCTCAGCATGCAAACGATGACGGCGTCGAGGATCAACCCCCGCAGATATCCCTTGAGGTCTCTCCGAATTTTGTGTAGTACGTTTAGTGTCATTTCAAAATATTTGTTGGGCACGCGCTCGATGAGTTTTTTCAACGCGATGTCGCCTTGAGCGAGAATAAACATCGCAACGAGGGAGATGAGAACGAGAGTCAATGAGGCGGAGGCGATATCTTCTCCGGCAGATTCGAGAGCAGATTCGACGCTGAAGAGGATGCCGACAATCTCACTGCCGACGCTTTGCGCGTTGATGAACGGTATGTTTTCTGCAAGTCCTACGGTTGTTGTCCAGATTTCCTGTTCAAATGGATACCGCTTGAACTGTTCGTAAAAGCCCGCCGCTCGTTGTACGAGCTCAGGAGCAGCTTCCGCAACAACAAGGTACAGAGTACCAGCAAGCGGGACAAAAATTGCGACAAGGGCAAAGCCCCGGCGCATGCCGGCGCGTATCTCCAGATATTTCATGATGGGCTTGAGGATAAAAGCGAGGAGGCCGGAAAAAATCAGAATCCACATCGCCGTGGGGAAGAGCAAGGCGAGAGCAAACCCAATGACAATAAACGAGAGCAGGATGGAAATTTTAAGAAGGGGACGGTTGGACGGCGGCGCATGCATACGTTATGCAGCGCGCCCCTCGGTAGCGCGAGAAAAAACCGTACGAACGGTTTTTGTCGCAATGTCGCTCGAAAAACCGCGGCGTAAGAGGTATTCAAATAGCCGTCGCTTGCGTTTTGCGGGTTCAAGGTTCGCGAACGAAGAACGCGCATGAGTTAGCCGCTTGCTGGCGAGTTCTTCCGCGGCGCGTTGCTGGTCTTCGTCGGTGACGATTTCGTGCAGCACGCGCTCGATGATATTCGGTGCGATGCCTCTGCCCATCAGTTGCTGGCGCAGCAGGGCGGTACCGGTAGGTTTTCGTTTGAGTCTATCGCGTACAAATATTCTCGCGAACTCATTATCGTTGATCATCTCTTTTTTCTGAAGATGAGCAGCGACTTTACGAGCCAGCTCTACCGCAAATCCCTTTTTCCGGAGATGGGTAACAACTTCTTTTGTCGTGCGCGGGCGATAGGAAAGATAATTCACCGCGATTTGTTGCGCACGGTACATGCCTTCACTTGTGATAATCTGCTCGACTTTCTCGTTATCGAGCGTATCGCCGACGTGAAGCGAGAATTTCAGCAATACCTCGTCGCTGACGTCGAACCCGAAGGAGCCGTCCACGTGCACACCGTAGAGCGGCTTCTTATTCTTCTTCCGTGTAATTTTTGTGATGATCACGGTTAAGACGATTTTGAAGCCCGTTTTGCTGGCGATGGTTGTTCAGTTTTCGGAGCGGGCGCAGGTTCGCCGGAGAGTCCGAGCTTTTGCCGCAGGGTCTTGTCAATCTCCTGTGCGGTTTTCGGGTTGGCTTGCAGGAACGCCTTGACGGCGTCTCTTCCCTGGCCGACTCTCTCGTCTCCATACGAAAACCACGAGCCGCTCTTGGCAATAATGCTATTTTCGACAGCGGCGTCAATCAAGTCTCCGAGTTTTGAAATACCTTCGTTATAGAGCACGTCGAACTGTGCTTCCCGGAACGGGGGGGCGACCTTGTTTTTGACAACCTTTACACGCGTGCGGTTACCGATGACGTTCTGTCCATCTTTAATAGCTTCGATACGGCGGACATCCAGCCGGACGGATGCGTAGAATTTCAAAGCATTGCCGCCGGTAGTCGTTTCAGGGTTGCCGAACATCACGCCAATTTTCATACGCAATTGGTTTGTGAAGACAACGCACGTTTTCGATTTGCTGATGGCGGCTGTGAGTTTCCGGAGTGCTTGCGACATCAAACGCGCCATCACGCCCATGGAGGGGTCTCCCATTTCCCCCTCGATTTCAGCGCGGGGGGTTAATGCGGCTACGGAATCGATGACAATCACGTCTAGCGCGTTGCTGCGGACAAGCGTCTCAACGATTTCTAAAGCTTGCTCACCGTACTCGGGTTGCGAGAGCAGTAAATTATTAACATCCACACCTAATTTTTTTGCGTAGGCGATATCGAGCGCATGCTCGGTATCGACGAATGCCGCTACCCCGCCGTTGCGCTGAGCTTCAGCGATGACGTGCAAGCAGATCGTCGTTTTGCCGGATGATTCAGGCCCGAAGATTTCCAGCACGCGGCCGCGCGGAAAGCCGCCGATGCCTAATGCGGCATCGAGAGAGATCGAGCCTGTGGAAATAGCGTCGATCTTGGCAATGGGGCCTTCCGTCAGCTTCATAATGGCGCCCTTGCCGTGCTGTTTTTCGATCTGGTCGATGGCGATTTTCAGCGCCTGCACTCGCGCTTCTTTATTATTTGTCGTGTCTGTCATGGGAGATTCTATTTATAACGGTTTGAGTGGAATTGATTTCACCACGGAATATTCTGAACCTGACGGATGAAGAGTACTGCGCATCACGAGAAGTTCAGCGCACAAGAAGTTCGTGGGGTCAAAAGTAAGCTTTTTTAGTTTCTCTGTCAAGCGCTGAATGTTGCGCGTACTTTTTACTCTGCCGAGTGTGATGTGAGGATGAAAGGCTCGCCCTTCTCTCGCGAATCCAAACTGCTCACAGATTTTTTCCACGGACTGTTGAAGCGAGATGAGAACGTCATTTGTATTTGTGCCAACCCACACCACACGAGGCTTATCCACATCCGGGAATGCTCCGACTCCTTGGTAGACGAGTTCGAAGGCTGGATGGCGAGCAGCATCGACGCTCAATGCAGCCATAAGCTTTTCAAGGACTTGAAGCTCAACGTTGCCTAAAAACTTTAAGGTGATGTGGAATTTGCCGGGCAATTCCCACCTCACATCAGCATGCCCTTGCTGTAATTCTTGTTGTACTCGGCTGATTTTTTCTCTAAGGACGTCTGAGGCGGGGAGCGCTATAAAAGAGCGAATGGAGGACATACAACATCAATACTGAAGAATTCAGAAAAAGACAAACGTTTCTTTAAATGCTTATTTTCAGCAGTTTTCTTCTCAATAGATCTAATGCGGCCTGCGCTGTTCGTTCCTTTACGCGGCGGCGGTCGTTCACAAAAGTAAACTTCAGGGCCAGTGTTTCATGTCTATCTGAATATCCAATCCACACCAAGCCTACCGGTTTTTCTGGAGTTCCGCCCGTGGGTCCGGCAATCCCAGTTGTGGAAATACCGATGTCAACATTGGACTTCGTTCTCACTCCCAATGCCATTGCTTCGGCGACTTCACGGCTTACCGCTCCGTGTTGCTGTATAAATGAGAGTGGAACGCTTAACTCAGCCAACTTGGACTCATTACTATAGGTAACTATCCCACGCTCGAAATAACTTGAACTGCCGGGCACATCCGTAATTCTATCAGCAATAAGCCCGCCTGTGCAAGACTCGGCTACCGCAATCTTTAACTTTCGCTCAGTCAGTAGCTTACCGACGACATGTTCTAATTCTTCTTCACCCGCAGCATAAATATATTTTTCTGCATTTGCTCTGATCTTGCGCTCAACCTCTCTAATGGCAGCTTCAGCTCTATCAATAGATGTCTCTTTTACCGTAATTCGCAGCCTGACTCCTAAGAAACTAGGAAGGTAGGCGAGAGAAATCTTTGAATTTTGCGGAAAAAGGCTTTCCACGCTCCCAATTTTATCGGCAAGGTATGACTCTGGAATTCCCGTTGTTTTGAGCGTCCTATGCCTAATGACAAGCCCGTGAACATGTTCGGTAAAATACGGAACAACGAAATTCTCCATCATTCCTTTCATTTCAGAGGGCACCCCCGGCATCACGATGAAATATTTGCCTTTGCGGTTAAAGAAATATCCGGGAGCCGTTCCGAAGGCATTCTGGATCACCGTACAGCCGCGGGGGACAAGCGCTTGCCCCTCATTAATCTTTGTTACTTCCAATCCCCGTCGACCGAAAAGCTGTTTAATGTTCTGTAATGCCGCTGTGTCAAGCACTAAATCGGTTTTGAAAAATTTACACACCACCGCACGAGTGATGTCGTCATGCGTAGGTCCCAACCCGCCGGTTGTAAGGACAATGTCGCTTCGATCGAGGGCCTGCTGGAAAGAGGAAAGGATCGCTTGTTCTGAATCGCCAATCGTGGTCATGCGAGCGACATCGATACCGACGCCGTTGAGCTGCTCTGCAATAAACGCCTGATTCGAGTTAATGACCTGCCCGATGAGGAGCTCATCGCCGATACTAACAATTTCAGCCTGCATAGTTATTCAATTCCGGTGAAAGCGTGTAGGAGGTGTACGAGGAGATGAACGGCTATGACTGTATAGACGCCTGCGACGACGTCGTCTAACATGATACCTAAGCCGCCATGGAGATTATCGAATTTTCGGGCAGGGTAAGGCTTAACGATATCAAATATCCGAAAAATAAAAAACGCTAACGAAATGGCAACAAGGTCTTTCGGCAACAAGAGGAGGGCGATCCACATCCCGACAACTTCGTCGATGGTTACCTCGGCAGGGTCGTGCCCGTAGCGCTTCTCCATCAATGCGGATGCTTTGACGCCGAGGAAAAAGGTTACGACAATTGCGGGAAGTATTACCCACAGCGCCTCGAAGCCCGGGATAGAATAATAAAGGGCAAGACCTACAACACTGCCTATTGTCCCAGAGGCAATCGGCGAGAAGCCAGAATACAACCCCGAGGCGAATAGCTTCACCAGCCAGTGTACTTCAGGCCGTGTCGCTGAGAGAGCGGGCGCGCCTGCCTGACCGGCAGGCAGGTCCGCTTGAATGCTACTGTTCGGATTCACGGATTCGGAAGGCAAAGGAGTAAAGTTCCCGGATGGTTTTCCAGTTATCGATAATATACATGATGCCGGTCCAGAGCGTGAAGAGAGCGATTACGACCATCAGCGAGTAGAGTAACGAATAGTCTAACAGCATTTCTATCGCCGAGGCGTAATTTGCTTTGAAGAATCCGATATCGCGCGCAACATAGAGAAAGAGAATGTAGAAAATCGCGATAAACTGCATGAACGTTTTCGTTTTGGCGAGCTTGGATGTATCGAACGCCTTTCCTTTCAGCTCGGAGTAGGTGCGAAAGAATGTCACCAAAATATCCCGGCCGATAATGACCCAGACCGTCCAACCGGGTACCAAATCGAGATAGATGAACGCAACGAGCGTTGCAGAGGTGACGACCTTATCTGCGAGCGGGTCGAAAAATTTTCCCCAGCGGCTTACGTACCCCCACCGGCGTGCCACCCAGCCGTCGTACCAGTCTGTGAGCAAAGCGATAAAGAAAACGAGTAGCGAGAGCTGCCTGAGTACAGCATCTGAGGAAAACAAAAAGGCGAGGAAGACCGGCGTGAGGACGATCCTCAAGAGTGTGAGTTGGTTCGGAGGGGAAAATGTAAAGCTCATCATACGCCGATTCGTGCAAGTCTGATGAACATCAATGAGTGATGTTTCTTACTTAATCTAACAGTTTTTAGCGGAAATAAAAAATCCCGCTCTGTGAACGGGATTCTTGGTGAGGCGTATCAACAATGTTGGCGTTATGCTGCTTTTCGGATTTTTCCCGATTTGATGCAATTCGTGCAGACCTGAATGCGCCTCACGGTGCCGCCTTCAAGAATCACACGGACTTTCTGTAAATTCGGAAGAAAACGCCGCGGGCTGCGGTTGTGAGCGTGGCTCACGTGGTTCCCCGCCATCGGTTTTTTGCCGCAAACTTCACACATACGTGCCATCGAAAATCTCTCCAAGAATCTAAATTGTCGAAATTGAACTCACATAATATAGCAAGAAAAACGGACAGAGGCAAGGCGGTTTTTATCATTTCTATGACTATCTTCCGCATTGCAGAAGCCCGTTTTTTTGGTTATCATTTCATAGAGACGATGATGGCATCGTCTCTATCTACTTTATGACAATCCTTGGAATCGAAACATCCTGTGATGAAACATCTGCGGCGGTATTACGCGATGGGGTGTTGCTGTCGAACATCACCACGTCTCAGCTCTTTCACTCGCAGTATGGGGGCGTGGTACCGGAGCTTGCCTCCCGCGCCCATCAACGGTTGATTGTACCGATCGTCGAGGAGGCGCTGAAAAAAGCGGGAGTAAACAAGAGCGAGCTTGATGCCGTTGCCGCAGTGTACGGTCCGGGACTGATTGGTGCAATTCTGGTTGGATTGAGCTTCGGGAAAGCCCTTGCGATGGGATTGCAGATTCCGTTCGTGGGCGTCAACCACATGGAAGCGCACATTCTATCGAACCTCATCGAAGACCCGAAGCCTGAATTTCCGTTTATTAATTTGACTGTCTCCGGCGGACACACGCAACTCGTGCTCGTGAAACACCCGCTCGACTACGAAATGCTTGGTGAAACGAAAGATGACGCCGCAGGTGAGGCGTTCGACAAAGTTGCGAAAATGTTGGGTATCGGATATCCCGGCGGACCGATGGTGGATAAGCTTGCCGCACAAGGCGACCCGAAGTATGTCGATTTTCCGCGTCCCTATCTGGACGAGAATTCGTTGGAGTTTAGTTTCAGCGGGTTGAAAACATCCGTTCTGTACCATCTTCGGAAAATCCAATTTGACCCTGCCAAGCAGAACGGCGCTCTGGTGCAAAATCTCTGCGCGAGTTTTCAGGCGTCAGTGGTGGATGTGCTTATTCATAAACTGATTATGGCGGCAAAAAAATATCGCGTCCGTGATATTGCCGTTGCCGGCGGTGTCGCGGCAAACAGTGAATTGCGCCGAAGGCTTCTTGAGCGCGCAAAAAAAGAAGGCCTTCGCTTGTTTATACCGAAGTTTGAATACTGCACTGATAACGGCGCGATGGTCGCGATGGCGGGATATCTCAAAATGGTTGAAGGGAGAACCTCGGACTTGGAACTAACCGCAGAACCGAATTTAGAGCTGCAATAATAATGAATCGCATCACACAAAAATTTCAAGAACTTTCAAAGGCTAGGAAGAAGGCGATTATTCCGTACATTACGCCAGACTATCCCATAGCGGGTGTGACGCTTCCAATTTTGCAAGCGCTGGAGCGTTCAGGTGCTGACCTCATCGAAGTCGGCATCCCATTCTCCGACCCATTGGCGGATGGCAAGACAATTCAACACTCGTCCGAAATCGCTTTGCGCCACGGTGCAACGATTCCGAAGATACTCGATGACGTGCGTCGGTTTCGAGCGTCTAGCTCATTGCCGTTGTTGCTGATGGGATATATGAATCCAATCCTGCGATATGGAACTGAGAAATTTCTTCAAGATTCAGCCTCGGCTGGCGTTGATGGCGTGATAATTCCCGACCTTCCCCCGGAAGAGTCGGCAAGCTTTGTCAGCGAAAGCAATGCGGCAGGTTTGAGCAATGTCTTTTTGATTGCTCCAACGACTTCTTCGGAACGCGTCCGGAAAATTGACCAACTTTCAACGGATTTTTCGTATTGTGTGTCCGTCACCGGAGTCACCGGCGCGCGCAGGGAATTGGGAATCAACGGCTCGCTCGATGCTTTTCTTAAACGAGTCAGGGAGAACACAAAGAAATCATTTGTTGTGGGCTTCGGTATTTCGAATGCCGAACAAGTAAACCGGGTGAGCGCGTTGGCGGATGGAGTAGTGGTCGGATCCGCATTGCTTCAAGCCATTGGAGAAGCGCGAACAGCAGAAGAGAGTGTCAGCAAAGCCGAAAAATTCTTACATTCGCTCCGCAAACAGTAATTCACACCATATACTAACGGATGGTGCAATGGACCCTTTAGCCGATTGGCGAAAAAAAATCGATGATGTCGATGCCGAACTTGTCAAATTGTTGAACGCCCGGGCTCAGTATGCTGAGGAGATAGGCAAGGTGAAGCAATCGTTGGGGATGGATGCCTATTCGCCGGAGCGGGAAGAGGAAGTCATGAAGCACGTAATGGCGGAAAATCCCGGGCCGCTCTCCGCTCATGCAATTCGACGCCTGTTTGAGCGCATTATCGATGAATCGCGTTCGGTTGAACGTTTAGCAATGGTAAAGAAGAAGTAACTGAATAAATCCCCTATGCGCATGAATGAACTAGGACAAAAAGCACTCGAATATTCCCGCCAACATCTGTGGCTCGTTTTGACGCCCGTTGTGTTTGTATTACTGATGCTGATAGGGGCGGCATGGTTGTTTTGGATGCCCAACTCGTTTGACGGATACGAGCGAGTTGTGATCATCCCGCGAGGAACGAATTTTCCTGCTGTAGTTGATTCTTTAGAGTCAGCCGGAGTTCTTCAGAACAGAAGGTCGTTTGTGTACGCCGCGCGCATTCTGGATGTTGGAGGTTCAATCCAGTTTGGCAAATACCGGTTCAAGAGCGGAATGTCCAATCTCGCGTTGTTGCGCGACCTGAGCGAAGGGTTATCGAATTATCCCATCCCGGTTCTTATTGGAGAAGGAATGCGCATGCGCTTCATCGCGGCGAAATTCAGTCGCGAAGTTGGGACAGACAGCGCGGAGTTTATGGATCTCTGCCAGAATCCGGTTTTTATCGAGAGCCTCGGTATCGACGCACCGACGCTCGAAGGATATTTACTGCCAGACACGTACGCGTTTAAGTGGCAGAAAGAGGAGCATGAAATTATCAGTTCATTGGTTGGGGCGTTCAAAAATTTCTATACTGATAGCCTCATCGCCCGTCAAGAGGAAGTCAAAATGTCGCTGAAGCAGGTTCTTACACTGGCATCGATTGTCGAAGGCGAAACGTCTGTCGATTCAGAGAGGGCAACTGTCGCCGGCGTCTATCTGAATCGCTTACGAATCCGCATGCCTCTCCAAGCTGACCCGACCATTCAATATATTCTTCCGAACGGGCCTCGTCGCTTGTTGTACACCGATCTGCAAATTAATTCGCCGTATAACACTTATCGTTATTATGGGTTGCCGCCGGGTCCTATCAATAATCCTGGCAGGAAATCGATTCTTGCCGTGCTGTATCCGGAACAGCACAAGTATTTGTATTTTGTCGCCAACGGCACAGGCGGGCATACGTTTTCCAAAACATATGGAGAGCACCAGCGAGCTGTCAGAACGTGGAGGCGCGTAAGACGGGAGATTGAATTGAACTCCTCGAGGGTCGGGGGTTAGCGCGCCCATGCCACTCCCCAAGGCGGCGAAGGTGTGCATTTCCTTTTGTTCCGCATTCATTGTGTCGGTGTTGTTTGTCTCCTGCGCGGGCCAGGTACCGCCAAGCGGCGGACCTCCCGATACAGAGCCGCCACGCATTATCTCAACCTACCCTGCGCCTTACACATTGCGATTCTCCGACAACAGAATTGCGTTCGAGTTCAACGAATATGTAAGGCATGCAGAGACCGAGGGGGCGATTTTCATCTCTCCGCACGTCGGGCAATTGGAGTTCGACTGGAGCGGCAAAGAGCTTGAAATACTTTTCACGGAGCCTTTGCACGAGAATCGCACGTACGTCGTTACCGTTGGAACCGACGCCGTCGATTACAATAATGGGAACCGGATGGTGCAGGCGTTTACGCTTGCATTTTCGACTGGCGATGAGATTGATCGCGGAGCAATCGTCGGAAAGGTGTATCCCGCACGTCCAGCCGACTCTCCGGAAGGCGTCATGATGTTCGCCTATCAGCTCGAACACGGAACGCCTGACACGTTAAACCCTCTGACAAAGCAACCCGATTACATCACCCAAACGGGAAAGAACGGAGAGTTTGCCTTTCAGCATCTTGCGCTTGGAACGTACCGCGTGTTGGCTGTAAAAGACGAGTTCCGCAATCTTCTCTACGACCCCGAAGCGGATGAATATGGTGTTCCTCGAACCGATATTGAGTTAACTTCTCAAGATACATTATACGGTGATCTTCTCCTGCGTTTGGCTAAGGAAGACACGACCGGACCGCGGCTCATTCAGGTTACCGCACAAGACCAAAGACATCTTCTTGCGGAATTCTCGGAGCCTATCGATACATCCACCATCAACGAACAAAACTTTAGTCTTATTGATACCATCAGCGGTTCAGCAATAGCGGTGGGCAAAGCTGCATCGGTATTGACAAAGCCAGCGACAGTGTTCCTTTTCACGGATGAACAAATCGCGAAGCATTCATATCAATTGAATGTCGAGCGCGTCCGGGACCTTGTCGGCAACACTGCGAACCCTTTGGCGAAGAGTCTCGCTTACGAAGCTTCAGAAGTGCCCGATACCGCCAAGCCACAAATCGCATCTTTTTCACTCAAGGATAGTGTGCGTGGAGTTGAGCTTCAACCCACTCTTCAACTATCCTTTTCGGATTTTATGGACCGTGAGAGCGTAGAAAATGCAATCACGTTGAAAGATAGTCAAAGTGTTCGTGTTCAGCATAGTCTCCATTGGCTCAATGACATCACGGTAGCAGTTCGTCCATCGCGCCCGTTGGTAAGTCAAATGTGGTATGCGTTAACTATTGACCTGCCAAACATCAAAAATTCTCGTGGGCTCCGAGGGGAGGGCGATCCGCGCGTCTTCAAGTTTGAAACGGTCGATGCCGATGCGTTAAGTTCAATTGAAGGCGTAGTTGTCGACGGAAACGAGAAAGACGCAACAGGTCCGTTCATCCTTACCGCAAGAAACACAGCAACGAAGGAAGGGAAGGAACATCTTCTCAAGCTTGAGAAACCGGGAAATTTCGCAATCACAAATTTACCCGAAGGGCAGTATGTCCTCAGTGCATTTCGCGACCGCAACAACAACGGCAAATACGATGCTGGCCGCCCGTATCCGTTTTCGTCTTCAGAGCGTTTTGCTGTGTACCCCGATACACTCAAGCTCCGCGCCCGCTGGCCGTTGGAGGGCGTGAAGGTGGAGTTGAAATAAATCGTATCGTTTGCATTTCAAGCCAATTTTTAACAGATTTTATTAAGAGAAATGCTCGAAAACTACGTCCCCATATTCCTCATGATTGCCGCCGGGTTCGGTTTCGGCCTCGTCATGATGAAGGTCAACGAGTGGCTCGGACCCAAGAGTCCCAACGCCGAAAAGCTTTCCACGTACGAGAGCGGTATGGAGCCGGTACGGAGCGCACGGGAGCGTTTCTCTGTTAAGTACTATATGGTGGCGATGCTGTTCATCATTTTTGATATCGAGGTTGTGTTCCTGTACCCGTGGGCGGTGTCGTTCAAAGAGTTGGGGATGGCGGGGTTCATCACGATGACGGTGTTTATTACGATTCTGCTGGTTGGGTTTTATTATATCTGGCGGAAGGGAGCGTTAGAATGGGATTAGAACAAGCATTAGGCGATAGTTTCCTGACGACAAAATTAGAAGACGCAATTAACTGGTGCCGCAAGAATTCCCTGTGGCCCATGCCGATGGGTATTTCCTGCTGCGCGATTGAAATGATGGCGTTCGTTGCCCCGCGTTTCGATGCGTCGCGATTTGGTTCGGAAGTCCTCCGATTCTCTCCGCGGCAGTCCGATGTGATGATCGTGGCTGGGACAACGACTTACAAGATGTCAAAAGTCGTGCGGAAAATTTACGACCAGATGCCGGACCCGAAGTGGGTCATTGCGATGGGTGCGTGCACGTCTTCGGGTGGCATGTATCGCAGCTATTCCGTCGTGCAGGGAATTGACCAGTTCCTACCTGTCGATGTTTATGTCGCAGGCTGTCCTCCGCGTCCAGATAATTTATTGAATGCGCTGATCTTATTACAAGAGAAAGCCCAGCGTGGAGAGAGCCGCGGCAGCTCAATGTCGATTATCGGGGATTTCCCGAAGCACAGCCACCCACAAAAACTTCAGGCAGTCGAGCAGTGAACCAACGCGTTCTTGAAAAAATGAAAGAGCAATTCGGGACTGCCATTCTCGAATCCGCCGAGTTCCGCGGCGAGCTAACCCTCGTAGTTCCAAAAGAGAGCATTGTCGAGATTTGTCGGTTCCTCAAGTGGGACTCGGAGCTTCGATTCGACTTGCTCGCCGACCTTTGCGGCATCGACATGTACACGCCCGCGAAACGCTTCGGCGTTATCTATAATCTGTACTCACTCAAGAGCAAACATCGCATCAGGCTCAAGACGTTTACTGAGGAAGACGACCTCAAGGTCCCAACGGTGACGGGTGTCTGGGCTACGGCTAACTGGCACGAGCGTGAAACGTTTGATATGTTCGGCATTGTGTTTGAAGGCCACCCGGATTTGCGGCGCATGTATATGCCGGAGGAATTCGAACATTATCCGCTCCGAAAAGATTTCCCGTTAATGGGTATTCCTGGTTCGTTGGAGTTACCCAAAAAATAGTGATGCGGATTTCACGGATTACTCGGATTTCGCGGATGCGATCTCCGGAATGATATGAATGACTAATGAGTTGCAATCAGTATGAGGTACGAATCCGCGGAAATCAGTGGAATCCGCGAGAATCAGCATAGTATGCAAACGACGATGCACGATATCCCCCGCAAGACGAAAATTCTCCAGGCGTTAGAAGACCAGAACACAAACGTTCAATTCGATGACCCGCTTGAGAATGATATGATTCTCAATATGGGTCCCCAGCACCCTGCAACACACGGCGTGTTGCGGCTTCTCGTGCGGTTGGACGGCGAAACGGTCATCGGCTGCGTTCCTGAGCTGGGCTATCTCCATCGCGGCTATGAGAAGCTTGCAGAAAACTGCACCTTCCACGAATTTATTCCGCATACGGATAGGCTGGATTATCTCTCACCGCTTTCTAACAACACAGCGTATGTGCTGGCAGTCGAAAAACTCGCCGGCATCGAAGCGCCACCGCGGGCGCAGTTTCTGAGAGTGATTATCTCCGAGTTGGCGCGTGTCTCTTCACACTTGCTCTGGCTTGGCACACAGGCGATGGATGTTGGCGCGCTGACGGTGTTTATGTGGACGTTCCGTGAACGCGAGAAACTGTACGATATTTTCGAGAACCTCACCGGTGCCCGCTTTACAACGAGTTTCGCCCGCATCGGTGGGTTGGCGAACGACATGACGCCCGAAGTGGCGCAGATGATCTGGACATACATTAAGGAATTTCCCGCCAATCTTGCCGAGTGCGAGAAACTGTTGAATACCAACCGGATTTTTGTTGAGCGAACGGATGGCATTGGCATCATTTCCGCCGGCGAAGCCATCGACCTCGGCGTAACTGGCCCAAACTTGCGCGCATGCGGAGTCGAGCACGACCTGCGCCGCACAAATCCCTACCTGGTGTACGACCAGATGGATTTCGACGTGCCTTTCTACGAGGGCGGCGACACGCTTGCGCGCTACTACCAGCGCATGGAGGAAATGAAGGAAAGTACGAAAATCATTCGCCAGGCGATGGAGAAACTGCCCAAAGGCGACATCCACGCTGGGAAGCCGAAGGAGGTTCTCCCGCGTAAGCAACAAGTGTACACCAAAATGGAAGAGTTGATCCACGACTTTATGCTGATTAACTTCGGCATCAACACGCCGACGGGCGAGATTTACCATGCCGTCGAAGCTCCCAAAGGCGAGTTGGGGTTCTATATGTATAGCAATGGTGATGCGTGCCCGTGGCGGCTCAAGATCCGCTCGCCGTCGTTTGTCAATCTGCAGGCGCTTCCGATTATGCTTAAAGGTACGATGATCTCCGATGTCGTCGCTATCATCGGCAGCATTGACCCGGTGATGGGAGAAGCGGACAAGTAAAACACATTGACAATTGACGATTTGCAAATTGAAATTTGGCAATTGGAAATGGTAATATGCTAAGCCAAGAAAAACTTCAAAAAATAGACGAACTCAAGAAGAAATACCCCACCACCAAAGCACTGGTGTTGCCCGTTCTGTGGATGATGCAGGAGGAGCTAGGGCATATTTCCACCGAGGCGATGAAGTATGTTGCCAGCCTGCTCTCCGTGCCCTACAGCCATATCTTCGGCGTGGTGACATTCTACACGATGTACCAGTCGAAGCCCATCGGTAAACACCACGTAGAAGTCTGCACGAATATCTCGTGCCTGTTGCGCGGGTCGGGGAAGATCGTCAACCATTTGGAAAAGCGCCTCGGCATGAAGATGGGCGAGACGTCTAAGGATATGAAATGGACGCTCTCTGAAGTCGAATGCATGGGTTCGTGCGGCACCGCGCCTATGTTCTGCATCGGCGAGGAGTACCATGAAAACCTGACGACGGAGAAGGTCGATAAAATTTTGGATGGGTTGAAATAACTAGAAGTCAACCACCCCGTCCCGACTTCGTCGGGACACCCCTCCTTGAGTAAGGAGGGGAAAAGCTAACCGCTCTTTTTTGTCCCCTTTACCAAGGGGGACGCGTTCCGATTAGCGAACAGCTAAGCGGAGCGCAGGGGGTCATGACCTTTAGTCCAAAAAAAAGCAATGGAAAACATAATTCTCCCTAATATTCCTGACCTGCATAAAATCGACGTGTACGAGCTACACGGCGGCTATAAGGCATTGCGCAAAGCGCTGGAGATGAAGCCGGAAGAAGTTACGGACGAGGTCAAGAAGTCCAACCTCCGCGGGCGCGGGGGTGCATGTTTCCCGACGGGACTCAAATGGACATTCATGCCGAAGCAGACGATGAAGCCGAAATACCTGTGCGTCAACGGCGATGAGTCGGAGCCGGGCACATTCAAAGACCGTCAGATTTTTGAGTTCAACCCGCATCTGCTCATCGAGGGAACGCTTATCGCCTGCTACGCGATGGGGATTCACACCGCTTACATTTACATCCGCGGCGAGTACGGCAAGTGGGTGAAGATGATGGAAAAGGCGCTCGCCGATGCGTACGCCAAGCGTTACGTCGGCACGCAAATTTTGGGAACGGGGTTTTCAACGGAGATTGTTATCCATAAAGGTGCGGGTGCGTACATCTGCGGCGAGGAATCTGCGCTCATGAATTCGCTCGAAGGCGAGCGCGGCTATCCACGCGTGAAACCGCCATTCCCAGCGCAGGTCGGAGTGTGGGGCTGTCCAACGACAATTAATAATGTCGAAACTATTTCCAACGTTCCGCACATCATTAACAATGGGTGGGAGTGGTACTCTAAAATCGGCGCGCCCAAACATCCCGGACCGATTCTCGTCGGCGTGAGCGGCCACGTGAACAAGCCTGGCGTGTACGAAATGCCGACGGGCGTTCCGCTCCTCGACATTATCAACAAATACGCGGGCGGGGTGATAGACGGAAAATCTATTAAGGCTGTCATTCCCGGCGGATCTTCGACACCGATTTTACGCGGCGACCAGCTTGACGGCGTGTGTATGGACGCCGATTCAATGAAAGCCGCGGGCTCAGCTGTCGGCACAGCAGGCGTCATCGTGATGGATGAGGACACGGATTTGATTCAGGTGCTGACACGCATCGCGAAATTCTATTACCACGAGTCGTGCGGACAGTGCACCCCATGCCGCGAGGGCACTGGCTGGCTCTGGAAGATTATGAAGAAATTCGAGCGCTCCGAAGCGCGCAAGGAAGATATCGACTTATTGCTGGATATCGCCAACAACGTCGAAGGCAACACCATCTGTGCGCTGGGCGACGCGGCGGCGTGGCCTATCCAGGCAATGCTGCGGAGATTCCGCGATGAGTTTGAAAAGCGTGTGAAGCCTGAAATTGTACGCGTCGAAACCGGCGCAGTGGCTTAGCAACTTGACAGCTTTTTTGTCCCCCTTTTTTCAAGGGGGACGCGATTCGCCAGCCGAAGCTGGCGATTCGCAGGGGGTCTGCTTTTGTGAGAATCATCAAATTAGAACAGGGGCACTTTCACGTGCCCCTCTCCGTTTACAAGGATGCAACCTTCCGCCCCAAAAATAGGTATATAGACAGTGAAGTGGTGACAGCAGGGTAGAATAGCCCTCTGAATTGGGAACATTTGTGAGCGTTGGCTCGTCTATATGAGTGAATCAGAAAAAAATGTGAGACAGGCAGTGAACCTGGCAGGCGTGGATGCGCCCGCCGCTTTCCGAGGCCTCCGGGCTAACCCGGAATCGCCGGCAGCCCGAAGCAAGAACGGTAACACTCTGGACAGCGCGTTCGACCAAAAAAGCGACGAGGTGCTCATCACCCTGTTCCAGCAGGGCGACGAGGGTGTATTCCGTATTCTCGTTGACCGGTATCAGGAAAAGCTGCGAAACCTGATCTTCTCAATTTTCAACGAACCGGCGATTGTAGACGACCTTGCGCAAGAGGTCTTCATCAAAGCGTATGAAGCACTGCCGAACTTCAGGTTTCAGTCGTCCTTCTACACGTGGCTCTACCGAATAGCCGTTAATCGTGCGCGGGACGAAATGCGCAAGCGAAAAATCCGCAAGTGGCTCCCCTTGGAGTCGATGATGGAGTCGAAGGATAGAGAGTTTCACGAGAAGATGACGACGCACCCGGATACGTCGGGGGCCCAGGAGCTTGTGTCGAAAGGTCTGCAGCAGTTACCTGAGAAATTTAGAGTGGCTGTGGTTCTGAAAGATATTGAAGGATTGTCGTACGAACAAATGGCAGAAGTCTTGCAATGCGAAATCGGCACGGTCAAATCCCGGCTCTCACGGGCAAGGTCGATGTTGCGCAAAGTCCTCAAACCGCTCTTGGATGAAATCTAAATTGTATGTCAGACAAAGAACTCTCATATAAACTTTCGCTGTATGTAGACGGAGTGCTCCCCGACGAGGAGGCACGGGCGCTTGAGCAATACATCGCCAAGCATCCTGATGCGGAGCGCGAGCTTCGCGAGTTGAAGGCGATGAAACAGCTGCTCGCCGAGAAAGAACAACTCAAACCCGACATCGGTTTTTGGACACGGCTCTCCGTCGAGCTTGACCATCTGAAAGAAGAAGAGCATAACCTGCTCCCATTCCCAAAGCGATTCGTCCCAGCGATTACCGCCCTTGGGGTCGTGAGCATGGTGGCGGTAGGCGTTATTCTGTTTCAAGAGCGCGAGCAGGTCATGAGTTTCCTCTCCGAGACGACAGAAGGTGTCCAGCAGGTTTACGAGGGTAATTTTTTGCAGGGTGCAATTACTCCGCTTCTAGGACATCTCGACAAAGATAATGTTTTGCAGTTTGCGCTGTTCGGTACGCTCCAGCTCGATGAAGAATCCGAAACCTCTCTGCGCGTGGATGAAACGACGGAAAGGGGATATACGATTGAAGTCGGCAGGCCCCTGAAGGCTAACGCCAAAGCCAGCGGTGAACTGGAGCGTAACTTTGCCGCTCTGACGGTGGAGGAGTTTTACAATGAGATCAAGCCCACTGTTCAGCAAAAAGAGATGATAGACTCCGTTCTGCGCTTAACGCAGAAACAACTCGTTGCCTCCGTGTTCATGTCGGAAAACGAGGCGCTGGCAATCGACCCGTCTCTGCCGAAACTGGGCAGGGTCACTGTTTCCGGTATTGCGGCTTGCTTGGAACAAGCTCAGCGCGTGAAATTTGAAAAGCTTCTCAACGCTCATAATGCTCCTTATACTGTTGTGAAGACGGTCGCTCAGAGCGATGCGAAACGCCGAGTGGAGCAGGCGTTCGCGAAACTGCAGCAAACCAATCAGCCCGAGCAGTTTATGATTTTTACACCTGATACATTGATGCTCCAGAAATTGGAAATCAACCTGGATAGCTTGCGTGAGAGTATGCCGAGGATGGCCCAGCGAACGCGCGTGAACTTCGAGCGTTTTGCAAAACAGTTTGGACGCACGAGGAATGACCAGCAAGTGACTGTCGTTGGCTCGCACCCGATGAAAGTCCGCACAGGTGATGGGTTCTTCAGCATCGAAGTTGGTATGCAGCCCGAGCCGCCCACTGACGATGTTATGCAAATTGTCCAGCCCCGGCGCCAGCGCCCGAATTTCTTTTACTTCGAGCAGCAAATTCCGGGCAGCAACATGGAATTCCACATGGTGGATTCCGTGCCGTATACACAGGAGCGGCTCGATTCCATGATGTACATGATGCGCGTCGGCAGGGTGAAATCATACGGTCCAAAGCTTGACAGCCTCATGCGGGAGATGGAACGAAAACGTGCGCAAAACGATGAGTTGAGGGAACAAGAACCGGGGTTTTAAAATTTATAGCGCAGAATGATTCGTTAGATAAAAGAGCCCTTACAGAAATCTGTAAGGGCTCTTTGTGTACAACCGCCGCGAAATTATTGCACACCTGCCGTACGTATTTTCATTCGTTTACAACTTGCATTTGTAGTCCGAAATTCTTACTCTAAACGCAGAACCTTCGCGGGTGAACGAAGTGATGGCAGGTTCTGTGTCATATTTTTTCCGGCAGCGTGTTGCCGGAAATTTCTCTATTCATTCTCCACGGAACAAAAATCACTTCCGTTGTAGATCACGCAATGTTCCGTCCTTTTTTCTCCCTCGTCCTACTCTTTCTCTAACTCTCAACAGCAGGTTTTCGTTTAGCAACAACGCGCCTATTCGCCGACTTTCTCGCAGGCGCTTCAAACTTCCGAAAATAACAACCGCTCGAACTTCTGAATGTTCACTGGTGATCAGGAAGCAGGATCACGCACATCACACAATCACTCAATCTGAAAGGAGGAAACATGAACACCATGCGATTGGTGTTTTTGAGGAGACCGTTGTTCTTGTTGCAAGCTGGGGTGCTCCTCTTCTCACTTGGGTATTCTGTCGCTGTTGCGCAGAATTCCGGTGCAGTTACGGGCTCGGTGAAGGATGACGCTGGCGAGCCTATTCCTTTTGCGAACGTTGCCGTGCTAGGCACGCATTTCGGCGCGGCAGGGGACGCGGAAGGAGTCTATACCATCCGTAACTTGCCGCCAGGCCAGTACACATTAATTGCCAGCGCGGTAGGGTTCCGCCGCGTACAGCAGGGTGTGTCCGTTGCCGCGGGACAGACCGCGACTCAGAACTTTGTGCTCGCGTCGGACGTCTTGCGTATGGACGCCGTTGTTGTGACCGGAACGATGACGCCTCGCACGAAACTCGAATCTACCGTCGCCATCAGCACGCTTTCGCCTCAGGATGTGTTTCAAGCGAACCCGCGTAGCACAACGGAGGTATTGCGCTACGTGCCCGGATTTACGCGTGTGGAAAGCTCCGGAGGAGAGGTGAACCAGAACATCAGTGTGCGCGGCATTATGGGTGTTGAGTACGTCATGTTCATGGAGGACGGCTTGCCGGTCTTTCCAACGATGCACACGTTCTTTATGAATGCGGATAATCTCTTTAGGCCCGACGAGAATCTCCGCGGTGTGGAAGTCGTTCGCGGAGGAAATTCAGCGTTGTTCGGGTCGAATACGCCTGGTGCGATTATCAACTTCCTCAACAAGACAGGGGGACCGGAGTTCGCCGGCTCACTCAAAGGCACGATAGGAACCGAGGGGTTAGCGAGGTATGATTTCAACTTTAACGGCCCGCTGGGCGAGGACTGGCGTTTTAATTTCGGAGGCTTCTATCGGTATGATCAAGGCGTGCGCAACCCCGGCTATCCTGCCGTGCGCGGTGGCCAGCTTAAGGCGAGCGCAACCCGCTTGTTGGATAAAGGCTTCGTGCGTCTTTCGGCTAAGGTCATCGATGATAGAAACCAGTTCATTCTCCCGCTTCCGTTCCGCAATCCAGACGACCACGAATTCGTCTCCGGCTTCAGCGAGTACGGAGCGATGAGCACGAACGAAGGCAACCACGTGCGTATTCCCGTGCCGAATGGCGAGTTGGAATTGCCGCTGGATGACGGCTTGCGCACAAAGGCGTACTGGCTCACATCGAACATCGACCTGACGTTCGACGGTGGTTGGAATATTCAGAACATGACCCAGTGGATGGACAATACGCAGGGCTGGAACGCCATCGTGCCCTCCGACGTTGTGCCGCAGGCCGACTATACCCAACAGGTCATCGGTGCGCTGCAGGATACGACCGGCGGGAAGACGCCTCTTATTCCGTTGAACGCGACAAATTTTCAGGCAGCGTATTTCTTTACCAATCATTTTGACGCGTTAGGGGATAGAATTCCGTTCAACACGGCGAACAGGCTGCTTGCGCCGGGAGGGGAGTGGCACGTGGAAAAACCCATCGCCGCGTTTCAGAACCAATTTATGCTGAAAGTCGGATCGGGTGACCACAAATTCTCCGCAGGGCTCTATTTTGCACACTACACGCAGGACAATACGTGGTACTTTACCGACATCCTGACAGACGTGAGAGACAACCCGCGGTTTGTTGATCTAGAGCTGACTTACTTCGACCCCAACCTCGGCTCGAATCAAACGATGCTCGTCACGAAAAACGGCTTCCGCCGGTTTGTCTCCTTGCATGTTCGGAGTTTCGGTCAGACGACGATCTTCTCGCCTGTCATCGGAGCGGAGCTGAAGTTGATGGATAAACTACGCGCCGACATCGGTTTCCGATGGGAGTACAATAATTTCGTGCAGACCTCGGAAAATTCCGGCAGCATCGACCTCGATGGAAATACAAGCACTCCGTATGATAACATCAACTGGAGCAACGGAACCTTCCGTCATCTGGATAACTCATTCGAAGAGTGGGCGGCTTCAGTCGGCTTCAACTATTCACTTACCGACCAGATTTCACTCTCCCTGCAGGGCAGCCGCGCGTACAAAATGCCCGCGCTGGATGAATACATTTTCCCATCTGTCGAACAAGCGCGTATCTTCAAACCGCGTCACACACTCATTGCAGAGGGCGGAGTGAAGTATGCTGCCGGCGACCTTGGCCTTGCCGCAAATTTGTTCTGGACCGAAATTCGCGACGCGGCAGGTCAGGGAGCAGAAGTTGACCCAGTCTCGGGAGGGACAATCTGGGTGCTGGAACCTCAACCGGATTCACGTTCGTACGGGTTGGAATTAGAGCTTTCCGCGAGTCCTATCCCCGGGTTGAAAATCCTCGGCGCCGGTACGATTGTCAAGCCCCAGACAGTTGAAGCCGCTGGAGCGGCGTTAACGGCTGGCGGAATTCCTCCCGCTTTGGTAAATTTAAGCGGAACGTATTCTGCTGGCGGGTTGAGTTTCCTTGCGGACTGGCATTATGTCGGCGAGCGAGACCTTATTAATTCTCAGTATGACCCGGATGCTGAGGTTTATATAGTGTATGAAAAAATCGGAGTATTGCCGGCATACTCATATGTCAACTTAGGCGTTGCCTACGCGTTTCCGGGAAATGCCATCACGATTGCGTTGGATGTTCTGAATGCAACCCAGTCGCTTGGTCTGGAAGAAGGCAACCCGCGCCTGCCGGGTGCGCGCACAAGCGACTTCTTCCTCGCCCGGCCCTTGTTGCCTCGGCGCGTTGTGCTTTCCACGCAGTATCGTTTTTAAGTTCAGCGACTCACCCCCTTTTTCTTGCTTGAGAAGGGGGTGAGTCGTATCTTCATATCCTGATGAAAAATTTTCAGCGATACGTTACGTTCTTGTGCCTTGTCCTTGTCGCGACAAGCGGCCTCTCTTTTTCTCAAGAGCGTGCTCCAGTCCTCGAATTTCCCGAAACGGGAATGGACGATCCCGCTGCCTATGGTGGCTACAAAACGAGATTTTTTCGTGATGTTGGAGACAATACGGTTCAGATTTACGCCGATGCATCGACCGGCCGCATCGTTCATCTCTGGGCGGACGCAGCGAATGAATCGATTTCATTTACGATTCGTGTTGGAGGAAAGCCTGTCGACGTGCTATGGAAATCGCGAGGCGTGACGGTAAGCAAACAAGGCACGCGCAGGTTTGTGTCGCACATGGTCAGCGTCCCTGGAGGCAAGATCGAACTGGGGCACTTCTTGCTTGCTTCAATGCGCAAGGAACGGGATTTTCAGTACCAACAGAAACACTTGCTTCCTTTTGACTCTGACCCATATATCGAGCACGAGCTTCCCGCTCTTATCGAGCGTCTAGAGCGGGTTCCCCCGGAAATTCGGTCGGATCATCTTAAACTTCTGCGCGCTCAAAATACTGCCGCACTCCGCGCCCGTTTGACGCCGAAGATAACAGTCGAACAAAAAAGTGCGGGACGGTTCATTCTCGTACAACAACAGACGTTCGATGGAAGGAACACACTGTTTCTTAGTTTATCGTTTGACCGCGCAAAAGCATCGGCGCGACTCGTAGGCTCACAAGTTACTATCGAAACAACCGGCAAGGGGGCGCTGGATCTTTCCGTTACCATCGGAACAGATTCACCGTCGCTCACGCCCCTTATACGCTCGGATATTCTGAGCGATGAGTTCTTCTCATTCCTGAAACAAGTGGAAACTGAAGCGAAGTCCTCCGGAGAACAACAGCGCTTCAGATGGCTGGAGCGACAAGTGAAGAGCCTGGAGCTTCTCAGCTCGCGTGAGAAGCTTATGGCGGGATTGCCGAACTTCGCAACATACTTCGGCCGCGATATGATGATGTCCGCTCTGATGATGGAGCCGGTCTGGAAACCGGAAATGCTCCAGTACGTGCTGGCGAGCGTGTTAAAGAAGCTCCGTCCGAATGGAGAAGTCAGCCACGAAGAAGCACTGGGAGGACAAGCGATTCGTGAGAACGCGGGGGAATATAATTCTTTGCTCGATCAATATATTTCCCTAAGCCAACGAGGGGAGAACCAGCGCGCCGATAGCACGGTGCGACTCGCGCGAGACATACTGCGGAATTTGCAAAAAGTCCGCGAGAATTACATGATGCTGGATGATGACTTCCAGCTCCCTGTGTTGGCGGGGCGATACGTTGCGAGAAATGATATACCTCGGGACCGTAAACGAAATTTTCTCCTTCAGACGATAGGCGGTCGCGGCAGCCCGACAAGATTATCGCTGTTGCTTATGAATCTCAGTCGTGTGGCCGACCTTGCCGCGCCGTATGCTGAACGACCGGATGCGCTCAACCTTATTGCGTTTCCCAAAGTGAACGGGCGTTGGTTCCCCGGCAGTTGGCGCGATAGCAACGCCGGCTATGCTGGAGGGCGATTCGCCTTTGATATCAACTGCGTGTGGGTACCTAAGGCCTTAGAAGCGACCTCGGAAATCTTTGCGCTGCTCAAGACAATGAATTATTCGGCAGATTCGTTGGAGCGTATCACCCCTGAGCTTCGCGGTTCCAAACTCTCTGCGTGGATGCGCAATCCAGCTCTGCTTGATAGTGCCATCACAACGTGGCGTGGAGCGACACGACATTTTTGGGTAAGCTTGTCCGCAGATGAGGTTCGTTCTCGCGTGAACTCTCGTCTCGCATTATTCCCGGAAGAAGAACTCAGCTTCTGGCAAAGACAATTTGAGGAGACGAACCTCCCAACGAATATCGAATTTCTCGCGCTTTCACTGGACTCGCTCGGCAACCCGGTTCACGTGGTGAACACAGACCCCGCAATGCTGCTTTTAGTAGACGATTTTTCCAAAACTCAACAAATCACGGATACACGGAAATTCCTCAGCACGTTTTTGATTCCGTACCCCGCCGGATTGTTCGTGGAGAATCTCGGTCCGCTCGTTGCTAACGACCTCTATGCGTCCGATGCGGTGTGGGAGACGTTCCGGCGCGACCGGTACCACTCTCCGTACACTGTGTGGGGCAGGGAAGTAAACGTACTGCTGATAGGTTTGCTGAAGCAATTACAGAACGGACAAAGCGTGCAAGGATTGTTGGAGAGTGGGGAAAAACTAGAACGTGATGAATTGCTGAAGAATACACTGAACACCATCCTAACCGCCGCAGAAGCTTCCGGCTTACAACACCATGAGCTGTGGACATACAAGATCGAGGGAGGGAGGCTCTTCCCGAAGCGTTATCCCACAGGATCGGATACTCAGTTATGGAACGTCACCGACTTGTCAGTTCAATTCCTGCTCGACAAGATCAACAGATAACAAGAGTTTCAATTCGCAATTGGCAATCCGAAATTCGAAATTGCCTCACCCTTCCATCAATCTCTTCCGCTCAAACTCAATCCGTACTTTTGCTAACTTGGGCGAGACATTGTACCTCTCGCATAAACTGTCGATCGTATCGTCCTGCCTGACACCATTAATCCTGCACAGTGCCGCAAATAAATCCGCCCGCGCTTCTTCTTTTTTGGATTGCGATGCGCTCTTCAACACGTGCCATAGCTCATGGAACGCCCAGTCGCGCCGCTCCCAATAGGTCAAATTCTGGTTGAGGACAATCACTTTGTGATTCTTATCGACAACTGAAAACGCGTTCACGCCTTCTTCTAAGTTGGCTTTGACGGCAACTATGCCTTCGTCGGTGCAAATCTTGTTGAAGCTAATCACGCCGCCGTACTTCTCTTTCAATTGCTCGACAAAATCAACGACAGCGCTCATGGGAATGTGTAACGCTATAGGATTGGTGGTGGAGAAAAAAAATAGGCTAAGGCGGCGATGTCCTCTCGCCGCCTTCACCACATAAGGATGTAAACCGCGCGAAAAAGCTCGTGCCTGCGCTTACTTCCTGCGCGTGCCGAACACAATGTCGATGATCTCAGCAACACGATGGATGTCGCTCGCCGGAATCTCCTTCAGCTTGCGGAGCACTTTTTCATAGCGCTCGCGCTCTGCTTCTGTTACGTGCCCGGGCATGGAGAAATACACCGGGTTGACATCCTTCTTGTCCGCCGTCGGGTGCTGTGGACCGCGTTTCTCGATCCGCCATTCACCGTCCTTGCCCAGGTCGATGTAATATCCCAGCTTCTTCTCAATGGAAGTAATCTGCTTGGGCCTGACGCCGTCGGTGCGGCCAGTGCGCCAGTTGGAGACCGTGCTCGCTCGAATGCCGATTTGTTCGGCAAGGGCGGAATCGGACTTGTGTTCCATCCTCAGGATTTCGTCCCACAGGATGAGGAACTTTTTCGTCGGTATTTTATTCATTTTCATAGTGACTGAATATACATTAGCGAAAGTCAAAAAGCAAGGAAAAAAATAATTAAAAATTTTTCATTTTTCACTTGACTTTTAAAAATGACCGTATTATATTATAATAAAATGTAGTAATTAAATGTAATTCAATGTCTTTCCATCGAAAAAACACCTGTTTTTATAGCAGTTTTATACTGCCAGCGCCGCATAGCCTTACCCGCTTTCCCGGACTATTACCGCTGACTACACAAAACCGCAAAGCAGAATAACCTTAATTTTAGCGGGATTTTGCATCAAAATGTATTCCCTGCCTTCGAGACAGTGTAGGGAGAACCTTTTCTATAGCCTTTTATCTATCACCTATTTCCTAACACCTATACCCTAAAGCAATGCTCTGGACTTGCGGACAAATTATCGATGGCGTGCAGGAATTCTGCGACGCGTGCTGGGAGTGCAGCAGTCGCTGTGCTCAATGTAAAGAATGGTTCAATAAAGAGCAGGTAGGTCCGGCCGGACTCTGTGCTGAATGCGAAAACGAACGAATGCATCAAATGACGTGCTATGAATGCAGCCACGATTGGACTGCGTGGGGATTTTCAATCCGCTGCCCGAAATGCGAGTCGTTCAATATTGTTGTAGGTCCATTGGACGAGTTGTTTTACGAGAAGATCCTGGAGAAAAAGCAGATCGAGTATCTCGAACGGCTCCAATCCAAGACACTACAAAGCGAGAAAATGATGAGGGAGACGGGACAGAAGGAAAGAGCAATCGGTAGCCGCAAGGACTTTGCGTTTTCTGCATCCCGCCATCTTGAGCTTGTCGAAGGATCGGCGGGACAGTCTGCGGCAAAATTACGGGTGGAACCGGCTGAGGAGCGTTGCAGTATAATATTCGAGCGAATCCACTCACCGCAACTAAGAGAACTGCTATGAAAAACCGACTCAAACGCCAACGTAACGAAGAACTCCGGAAGCTCTATTTTGGGCTCATCGACCCAAAACGAGAGGGCGGCAAGCACACAAAAAACGAAGCTTTTGAGAAAGTGATGGAAGTAGCACGCAATAAATACTTTCTCACCTCAGAGATTACTGTCAGGAGGATAATTTTTAAGTACGGATTCTACAAACAACCCGAGCAAGAAACTTATGCGGCGGTTGCTCCTGAGGAAAATGTAAAACTTGTATAAAGAAAGTACCAAAATTGTACAAACAAATTACAAATCTTGTATTGCGCACCCCGGGTTGCAGTGTGTATATTGGGCAACTGAAAAAATCTTCGCGTTCTTTGCGCCTTTGCGATGCTCTTTTGCTGTCTATACAAAATTTGTACAAACAAAATACAAAATTGGTACAAACAAATTACAAATCTTGTATTGACAAACGCCTTTTCCTATTGTATATTGGCACATAATTAATTTTTCGTTATTACATTTTAGTGTATTTTTTACAAAAGCCGCAAAATCACCCCGGACACCGACGTTCCTCAAGTCGATCTTGAAGTAACTCCGGTTGTATAACAAGAAATTGCCGCATACACAGAAGCGCCTGCCAACGCGTTCAGACGAACGCAGTCCGGGCGCACAATCGTACACAAATGCCGCTCGGGTAGCGCACGAGTCGAAGTCTCCTTCTGAGCTTCGTTTGCCCTCGGGCCCACGGCCCTTCTCCGGGCGGCACTGCGGCTGATCGACTTGTCATTCTGAGGAGTCCGCTTTATGGACGACGAAGAATCTCACGATAACAAAGGGATTCTTCGCTCAGAATAACAGTGAATTGCGATTTAGAAAGGAACACCATGCCAAAATCAACTTCAACCCGGCTTCAACGCACGTATGCGAAAAAAGTGAAAGCGTTGCGTGAACGAACGACTGCAACCAAACCCAAACGTCTCGTGGGAACCAATATCCGAAAGCTCATCACCGCAAACGACATCGACGGCGCGCTCGATGTGATTCGGTACCACATCAAGCAGAAAGACGTGCGCGTGGCGCTGTACCTGCTCGACCAGTACTTCGGCAAGCCCGCGCAGCAAACGGAGCTTTCCGAAGCACCCAAGAAACCAGTGAATCTCAGACTGACGAGTGATTTCCTTGACAAGCTCTCTCAAAAATACTTTCCCAAACCTCAGCAAAACGATTGAACACATTGCAGACACAACACTTTTCCAGTATCAACGCGAGTGGCTCTTTGACACCTCACGCTTCAAAATCGCGTGCAAAGCACGGCAAATCGGCCTCTCGCTTTGCCTCGGCTTGGAAGGGCTTCTGGACGTCCTCAACCGCCAGCCGGTCTTCTACGTCTCGCGCACGGAGAGGCAGAGCATCTACCTGCTGGAAAAATTTTATCGCTGGTGCGACTATCTGCTGGAGTCTGGCGTGCCTCTGGAGTTCGACTATCGCAATCGCAACGAGTGCCGCTTGCTCGTCGATGGCGTTGGCGTGGACGTCAAAAGCCTTACGAGCCATGCGGCAGGCGACGAAGGCTATACGGGCAACGTCTATCTCGATGAGTTCGGATTGCACGAGAACGACGAGCAAATCTTCCGCTCGCTCTTCCCGACGATCTCGTGGGGCTACAAGATCCGCATCGTCTCGCGGCCGTTTGGGCAGTCCAACAAGTTCTACGAAATCTTCACCGACGCCGAGCGCTACCCCGACTTCAAGCGCTACCGGTTCGATATTCACCGGGCAATCGGAGACGGACTCAGCATCGACGTCGATGAGCTGCGGCGAAATTTTGATGACGAAGGATTTCGAGAAAACTATCTGTGTGAATTCATCGACGAATCAACCAGCTATCTGCCGTATCAGCTCATTCGGAGCTGTGTTGGCGACCTGTATGCCGAACCCGATGGAGGACATTCCGGGACAGGCGATTCTCGCGGGGCGCGTTATGTCGGTGTCGATGTTGGAAGAAAACGGGATCGAACGGTGGTATTCGTTCTGGCTCAACTAGATGACCGGTTTGTTACAACGCGCATCGAGCGATTAAAAGATGAACGATTCGACACGCAGAAGGCATTTATCCGGCATCTCATCAACGAAGAAGGCATCACGCGCGGCTGCATCGACGCGACGGGATTGGGGATGCAGTTGGCGGAGGAGTTGCAAGATGAGTTCGGATTCATCGAGCCGGTGACGTTCACCGCCGACTCAAAAGAGCGCATGGCTGTTCGCACCAAGTGCGTGTTTGAGAATCGGCAGATACAAATTCCGGATGACAATGATTTGATTTCGAGCATTCACTCGATACGCAAGCTCGTTACGCCGTCCAACAACATACGCTTCGACGCCGAGCGCACAGCGGATGGCCACGCGGACGATTTCTGGGCGCTTGCCCTGGCACTCGAGGCTGCCACCGGACGAGACAACATGCCGCAGTTGAGTTTTATTGAGACGGGGAAACAGGATGTCTTGTGGGATGAGAAATAATTCGCGTAGGGGTTCAATATATTGAACCCCTACACAGAACCTGTTTTTCTGTCCCCCTCATAGAGGGGGATAAAGGGGGAGGAGGTTAATAAAGCAGAAATGCTCGGCGAGACGCCTTCGCGTTAGTTTTTGGGTACTATTAAAAAAGTACTTTGTCATGCCCGCAGATTTTAAGCGGCATCCACCAGCTGGATTCCCGCTAAAAGCATACGGGAATGACATAAAGGGTATTTTCGAGGTCGCTTCTAACAATAAATAATTCTTTGTGCCTTCGTGTCTTAGTGGTGAAAAAATCTATGAATCTTCTTGAACGAACTAAACTCGCATTTGATGTCTGGTTAAACGGCATCAAAACCATGCCCAACATCTACAGCCTCAACGGCTACGAATCCCAATGGGGGCTCATGGACCGCAAGGGCGACAAGCGCGCGATGCTCCAGGCATACCGCTCGTGGGTCTTCGCGTGCATAGACGCGCGCGCAAAAGAAATCCAGGCGGCGGAGTTCCGCATCCTTGCGCGCACCAATCAGAAAGAATCGTACGAGGTCGAGCTGGTTCACCCGCTCGTTGCGCTCCTCAACGACCCCAACCCGTACCTCACCAAAAGCGAGTTGCTCTATACGACCGTCGCGCACATGGATTTAACGGGCGATTGCTTCTGGTACACGCCGCATAACGGGCTTGGCGTGCCGGGGGAGATATGGATTTTGCCGCCGGACCGAGTCACCATCGTGCCATCCAAACAAAATTTCATCTCGCACTATGAGGTGCATAACGACAACGGGGATGTGCTGAAATTCGAGTCCGGCGAAATCGTCCACCTACGCTACCCTAATCCCATCGACCCGTACTACGGCTTCTCGGTGCTGATGGCGGCGGCGTATCTGGCGGATATTGATAAATTCCAACACGAGTATCAACGTGAATTCTACCGCAACTGGGCAGTGCCGGAGTTTGCGCTCAAGACCGAAGCAAAGCTGGACAATGATACTCGACGCCGCTTGCAGCGTGACTGGCAGAAAAATTACAGCGGCGGCAAGAACCGCGGCAAGATTGCCATCCTCGAAGCCGGGCTGGATATTACCCGCCTGGGGGTGAACCCGAAGGAGCTTAACTGGCTCGCCGAGAACAAAGCGACGATGCAGACGATTGCGGGGATGTTCAAAGTGCCGCCCTCGAAATTGGGACAGGAAGACGTGCCCAACCGCGCGGTGGCGGAAGCATCCGATTACGCATTCTCGAAAAATACCATCGAGCCGATATTGCGGATGATCGATGAGCGCCTCACGCAGGATTTGGCAAAGGATTTCGACGAGCGGCTGGTGATTCAGCACGTCTCAACAGTGCGAGACGACGAAGAGCGCAAGGCGCGCATCCGGCAGATAAACCTGCAGGCGGGATTCACCTCGCGCAACGAAGAGCGCCGCAGCGCCGGCCTGCCCGATGTGGAAGGCGGAGACGAAATCCTCGTCCCAACGAATTACGTGCCGTTGAAATAATCTGTAGGGGCGTTCAATTGAACGCCCTTGAATTCTCCCGCAAAAAAGCGGCGGGATTTCGCAAAATACGCTCAACAAAAATCGCCCCTTGTGTGAGCGGGGAGTTTCAGGGGTGATTCTCTCCGCACTGCAAGGGGTGTTTTTTTTGGGAAAGAAAAAATTCACCACAAAGTCACCAAGGCACCAAAAAGAACAAAAAATAATAAAACCTTCGTGTCTTTGTGTCTTAGTGGTAACAAAACATCACGGAGAACACTGAATGCACCTTCTTAATCTTGAAACCATGCCCGTCGACCAGCGCCGCCAGGATATTGCTCTGCGCATTCTCCAACAAGAACCGCAGGCGGCTGGACTCGTCAGCCTTTCCTCAAACGAAAAACTGTTTTCTGCGCAGGCCGTGGAGGCCCGAGCGCGGGCGGTCAACGAGCACGAACGTTCCATCACATACGTGTTCACCTCAAGTGCGATCGACCGGTTTCAAGAGATTGTGGATCCAAACGGCGCGGACATGCGTTCGTTCAGGCAGGCGAAGCGCACGGTGTTCTGGAATCACAATTACAATTTTCCCATCGGCAGATCGCTCTGGGAAAAGCAGGAAGGCGAGAAGTGGGTGGGCAAGGTGCAGTTCGCTGGTGAGACCGATATGGCGCGCGACATCTGGAATCTCGCCAAGTCAGGATACGTCGGCATGACCTCCATCGGATTCATTCCCGCCGCGCTGGAGATTACCACGCTCGGCGAGTTGAAGGACTTACAACCGGTGAACAGGACGGACTTCGACCCAACGACGAGCATCTGGGTCTGGCGGAAATGGGAGTTGCTCGAATACTCCATCGTCGGCATAGGCGCGAACCCGGAAGCTGTGGAGTATGAGAAAATCCTGCGCAACGGCCTCGTGCAATCGGACATTCTGCGCAACATGATGATCGCCGAGATACAGGAGAAAAGGCTATGCGATTTGGAATCCTGTAAAGAGCGGATGACGGAAATGCCGGACATGCTCGCGCGGCTTTTAAATCGAATTGAAACTCTCGAATCACAAATTACTCCCGCTAAAAAGCAGCGGGATTTCGCAGAAAGCGCTCAACAATTACCAAGTAATCAGGTGGGGACAGCAGCAGAGACACAGATTCTGACGCGCGAGCAGTTGGAAGAGCTCACGCGCAGCATCGTCCGCGGGGCTGTTAGCCGGATGAAAGGAAGGGTTTCTTAGCAGTTGTTATGGCCTTAGCTTTTGTCCCACTCGGTGAGGGGGAAGTCCCGCAAAGCGGGACAGGGGGAGGAGTTAATATCAGGCCAAAGACTGGTACTGCTTAGAGACACCAAAGTCGATCACAAGTAGAACAAAGGACAACACAATGGAAAACAAAACACATCCCAATTCTGCTGGACAGGCAGTCCAGTTGAACATGGGTGAATTTCAAACGCTGATGCAAAACGTCATCGGCTCGGTTATCAAAGAGCTGGGGCTCACGAAAGTCGACCGCAAGCACGGAATTTTCCCCGGAGCGGTCAACGAAACTGAACTGCTTCAAATGACTAAAGAGCAACGGCTGAATTTGTTCTTGCGGACGATCCTAAGCAAGAATCCCAGCCACCAAAACATCGACCGTATCGCACAGGAATATCAGTCGATGAGCGGCGAAGGTATATTCCAGAAAGCACTCTCCGAAGGCACGGATGCAGACGGTGGCTATTTGGTGCCCGAGGAATTCCGAGCGGAAGTCGTGCGCGTCGCGGAGGACTACGGATGGGTGCGAAAGAACGCATTCGTGTTTCCGACGGACTCCGACACGCTCAACCTTACCAGCGAAGTCGATACCGTCGCGGTGGGCTACACCAACGAGCTGGCGCAGATCACGCACGACCAGCCGGTGTTCGGCCGCCCGGTTATAAGCGTCAAAAAACTCGCGGGCATCACGTCGCTTTCCAACGAGCTGTTTGCGGATTCCAAATTTCCGCTCGTTACGTACCTCACGACGATTTTTGCGGAGGCTATCGCCGGCGCGGAGGATACGCAGGGTCTCGTCGGCACGGGCTCGCCGTTCACCGGATTGTTAAACGCCGGCACGGTCATTACCACTGCGACAGAGAACACATTTGAGAACGCCACGACGCCGGATAACCTGCTCACGGTAATCTTTTCGCTCGCAGAAAAATACCGCAAGGGCGCGCGGTTCGTTATGCACCCGACGGTATATAGTTACTTGCTGAAGAAAAAAGCCTCCGGCTCCGGAGAGTACCACATGGTGCAGCCGGGCACGGGAACGCAGCCGCCCACAGTGTGGAGCTATCCGGTGGATTTCTCCGAGAAGATGCCGTCATCGACAGCGTTGGATACAAAGTACATCCTGTTCTGCAACCCGAAGCGACTCTGGTTTGCGGACAGGCAGCAGCTTACCGTAGCGTTAGCGACCGAAGGCACGGTGAACGACGTCAATCTCTTTGAGAAAGACGCTCGCGCAATCCGCGTTACCGAGCGGCACGGCATGGTCGTTACGCCCGCCGCGGGAGTTGCAGTGCTGAAGACAGCTGCTTCGTAAGGTGGAGGTGTAAGGGCGGTATAATTCCATCCTCTTAGGGTACCCCTTGGATGAGTGAGATAGAATAGCGTGTCTATCCCCCTCCCCGAGGGGGAGGAAATAAAAAAACAAACGTTACGCACCATTAACTATTCACTATTAACTGTTTACTGTTGTTATCCATGCTTACAGAAACCACCAAAAAATTTATCGGCGGTGTGGCGGGAACCGAATCCTCCGAAGAGCCGCTCGTCACGTATGCGCTGCCGAATGGGCAGTATGCAGATTATAAATTCGAAGGCATACAGGTCCCAAAGTATTACGACAGCATCGCCTCGATAAAGATATTTTACAAGCGTCAACATGCGGGCGACCTCTATCTGCGGTTTAAGACCGCACATATCGATGTCGATAACCCGCCTGCGTCCAGTATCGCGGATAGTGACAGCTATACTGCTTATGCGGGAGGAGGAGTTGATGAGAAGATCGCTAGCCTGACCGTTCCGACAGTTGCATACGACGGGCTTACGGCGATCACCGCGGGCGATGTGTTGGCAATCAAAATCGAGCGCGACGCGGCAAACGCCAGCGATACGTATGAGTCGGATTTTCAGATAGCATTCGTCGAAATCGTGTTCAACGTCGAGGCCGCGGCGAGTGGGGAGAACGATATCGTGTCACTCTCCGAGCTGAAAAGCTATCTGCGGAAGACCGACACGAACCAGGATAATTTTCTGCAGGACTGGATCACGATTGTCTCCGGACAAATCGAGCGGTACTGCGACCGGAAATTCCGCGCGCAAACGATCTCCAACGAAATCCACGACGGCGACGGTACAAACAGGCTTTACACGCACTATTTTCCCATTGCCGGACTTGCCGGGCAATCGGATGTGGAGAAGCTATCCAGCTTGCAATTCAGCAACACGCCGGACGATGAGTGGGAGGACATCGAAATCAACATCGACCACATTTTCATCGACGAACACAAGCCGTACATCGAATTATACGATGAAATCTTTCCCGCAGGCAGGCGAAATATTCGCGTCAGCTATTTCGCGGGATATGCAACGGTTCCCGAAGACGTCAAACGCATGGCGTGCGAGATGTGCGCGATGGTGTGGAAGGAATCCAACGCCGGCGGAATCTTCCAGCTCGGCGAAGCCTTTCGCCGCACGGAAGAATCAGGTACGGAATTTACGAAGGAGATTATCGATTTAGATGCACGGTGGAAGAGCGTTCTCGACCGCTATCGAAAGGTGAGTGTTTAATGCCCTCGCGCACTGAACTAGTGATGAACGACCTCGTGTCGGAGTTCCAGGGCGTTACAATTGCCAACGGATACCGGAACGACGTCAAACACGTCGTCCGAGCCATCCGTCCGCCGCAGACGATGATGGAGTTTCCGGAAATCGGCATCGAATTCGGCAAATCCGAAATCGTCCCGAAAGATGACCAGCGCTCGCTCTACGATGAAATTGTGGAAGTGACGGTTGTGGGAGTCGTGGCGGCTGACCTGAATGCCGCGCAGGACCCGGAGAGCGCCAACACACTCTACGATGCGAGCGAATCGTTGGCCCACGATATGAGGAAGAAAATCTGTACTGATATCCTCACAAAAAATATCAACGACGCCGGAAACAAATGGAACGTGGAGCTTTCAGATAACAAGCTCACCGTCGGCAGGGTGATGACGCTCGGCGCTCAGCGGAGCACGGGCACGGTCAAAGCGCAATTTAAAGTCCGCATCAGAAATGTGGATCCGAGTTTTGAGGATTAAAGAACTAAAACATTTCACCGAGGCACACAGAGGACGCATTATTTTCCATAAGTCTTTCTCTGTGGTTCTCAGTGGACCTCTGTGTAACGCTTTTCAACAAAAACCATGAATACAATAACCATCAACAACAAAGAGTACCGCTTCCGGGAGCGGGTTGTCATCGGCAAGGTACTGGAAGCCGAGCGTCTTAGCCGGCAAATTGACCTGAGTTTTCTCGCCAAATCCGGCACGGGACTGCTTGCGCGCATCAAAGAGCGGCTGGCGTGGCGGAAGGTTAACCGCCTGTGGCTCTCGCTCTGCACGATTATTTTTGAAAATCCCGACAGCGGGCTAAGGCTGGATAGCCTTACGCCCGTGGAGATTCAGGAGGTGCCCCGGCGTTTTTTCGCTTTCATGGAAGAGACGCAGAAGCCGTCCGGCGATACCGCCAAGGAGAAGCCTCGCCTATGCAAACGAGCACGAAGGAGTTGTCCTTGAAAACCCTGAGGAGTACGCCAACGAATGGCTTGAGGATATCGAGCTGGGGCGGCGGTTTCTTCTCCCGCTCATCAGCGAGGGATTATACAAACAGTGGCCCTTCCAAGCAACGGTAACGGAACTTATGTATCTCAGGAAAAAAGTGAAAATCGAAGGCACGCAGGCGAGTCCGGAAGGATTCACGACGAATTCCGGCAAGCTCGCTGTGCAGGAAACTGGTGCAGCATACCCGGTGTTCAGCGACCTCACGCATGTGTTTACAGTGCAGGTGAACGGCGCACCGTACCAGGACGCGAAGATTAACATCGTCGGTACGCCGTCTATCAGCGCGGGAAATATCACGTTCCAGCTCGCCGTTTCGGACGCGGGGGCAACATCGAGCGACGGATTTTATTACGCAGACATTGCGATCTTCTTACAGGCTATTTTGTAGAACAAACCACTAAGGCACAAAGGCACGAAGAAAAGCTTTTAACTCTGAACTCTAAACTTGTAACTCTTAATAGTCATGAAACGAACATTCCTATATTCCATAATCCAAGTATTCCTGTATTCCGCATTCATCACCCTCACTCCGCAGAACACTTTGTCCCCCTAACCAAGGGGGACGCGAGCGCTTTCTAGCGAGCAGGGGGTTTCCCTCACCAAACACTATTTATTGAAGCAACCATGAAAAAAATAATCTTTCTACTTACTACTTTCTACTTAATACTTGCTACTGCTTCACACGCCCAGTATCCCATCCGTAACTACGTGTCGCTGCAGGATAACACCACGCATCTGCACGGAGCAAGCGGCGGATTTCTCATCAAGCAACTCTTGCCGAACGGAAGCGGTACCCGCTTTACGTCGTTTGCTGCATACCGGGATTCGTCGATCTTTTATGCCGCGGGTAATGAGAAACTCCGCATCGCGGGCACAGCGCTCACGGCGAGCGATGATATTCTCCCCGGTACGACGGCGGCTTATGATTTCGGCGCAACCGGAACACGTTGGCGGAATCTGTGGCTTTCCGGCAGTGCGACGATAGGCGCGGTGGCAGGAACTACCGGACAATTATCGCTGAAAGGCAATCTCCACATCGAAGCGACCGGCAACTCCAATCAGCTTCGATTGCTGCACGACGGAACGACGGGCTATCTCAACACGACAAGTGGAGGATTCAACCTTCAGTTTGACGGTTCATCCCAGGTGTTCTTTACTTCAGGCGGTTCAGCTACACTCAATGGAACCTTAGCCGTTAACGGGACGGGGTTGAGCACGTTCGCGAGCGACGTGAGGCTCACCAAGACAACCGGTTTCTTCGCCGTCAACTCTGCGGCAGCCGCGCAGCGGCAGATTTCCTTCGAGACAAATCTCTTGCGCAGGTTCGTCATCGTAGGAGCTAACTCGACTGCCGAGAGCGGCAGCAATACCGGATCGAACTTCAACATCGCGAGATATAACGACGCAGGCACGTTCATTGAAAACGCGCTTTCCATCACTCGAAGTGATGGAACGGTTTCAATCGGCCAGAACTTGATCGCTTCAGGGACCGGCACGAGCAGCTTCAACAGAGACTTACGCATGTTTCCCACAAGCGGAGGGACACATAACGGGAACATTCTCATTAGCTATTCAGACCAATACCCGGCAGTTCTTTGGCGAAGCGGCTCGACGAACAAAGCTCAAATTATAGGCGACGTTAACGGTGGGAACATCACGATAGATAGAGTAGGCGGTTCCTTCACAATTAGAGATGCCATCAATGGAGGAAATTCTGATTTCATAGTTGCGAGCGGCGGGAATGCGACTCTCCGCGGCAATCTGAATGTGAATGGAGGAGTGTTAACCGTGGGAGGTTCCGCCGGAACCAACACGATTGCTTTAGGTGTGGTGAACGCTCTTGTCCGCAATACGGTTACCGGTGAGACAACGTTCATCACGAACAATTCGAATCTCGTCCTTTCTCCGACGAATGGAAATGTCATCGTCAATAGCGACCTCGCGGTGAACGGCGGCGAGGTAACGACAACCGCTGCCAGTTTACGTCTGATCGCCGGCGGCGGCGGTGTCTTGCGCTTTTTAGGTGAAGCTATTACCTCTGAGATACTTGCTGAGAATAATCACAGCCGATGGGGAAATCGCCGCGATGACGCTGTACAAGAAAACATCGATATCGGCGTGTATACCAACGGCACGACGTGGAACTCGCGACTGTTGCTGAATTCTACCGGAGCTACCATCGCGGGAGATGTAGGAGTGAATGGCGGGGATTTGACTTCGAGCGCGAACACATTCAACCTGCTCAACTCCAGCGTGCAGACGCTCAATCTTGGCGGTGCATCGACTGCAACAACAATTGGAGCGACTTCGGGCAGTACGACGGTGCGCAATAATACGTATATCGGCGACCAGAAGAACTTCGGATCCGCTTCGTTTGCGTCTGGCTTCACCGGCGCGGGATATCAATCGTTCTATAAGGACTCCGAGTACTGGTTTGAAACGGATAACGTGAATATTCGCGGCTCACTCTCCGCATACGGTCTGTTGATACAGCAAATCCGCGCAACGAACGGCTCAATATATGTGTCCTCTGTGCAAAAGGTCGATACGGTCATCGACGCGACGGCCGGTGCTGAGATAGTGGATATGGAAGACCCCGGCAGTAATAACGTTGCGTATTTTGCCGAGGGCGATATCGTGCTCACCCAGCGTGTGCGCATTGATGACTCGGATGAACTCATCAAGCGCATCGTGCGGGTTGTGGATTCGACGTCCGGCAAGCGGGTGTGGTTTACGAGCGCTACGGGCGGCCCGGCAGATACCGGTATAATAGAGGATGGCGATGAGTTTGTGCGCATCGGCTCCGAGACTGACGCCGCACGGAGCGGCTCCGTGTATCTCACGGCTGATGATACGGAAGCTCCTTACATCGACGTGGTGGATGGAGTAGCAAGCTGGACGGATTTCCGTTCTATCGCGAAAAATAAAGTCCGGCTCGGCAAGCTCACGGGCGTTACGGATGCGGACTTCGGCGGCGCGCTCTCCGGTTACGGGCTCTACACGACGCAGGGATATTTCAAGGGCAACATTCATGTGAAGTCCGGCATCTCGCAAGCCCTACAAAACAACGCCATTCAAATTGGCAACATCACCGGCGTCGCGGATTCTGCGATAAAAATTGCCAACACGGGTACGGCAAGCACATCTGGAATCTTCGGTTATAACAGCTCGGGGAATGAGACGTTTCGGTTGAGTCTCGCGGATTCAGCAAAAATAGCTGGTTCGTATTTCTCCAACACGCATATTTGGTCCGGTAATCCGGACATCAATAACGCGGCGACGAACTTTCTGATTGGCGCGTTTGGGAACGGCAACACGCCGAAATTGTCTTTAGGCGCGAGTGCGTCTGCCGTCACGGTTGCCAATAGCAATCCAGGTTTCGTAGCGACAGCAAGTGGAGAGTTTAAGGTATATCGTAATGGAAGCAACTTCATACGTATGCAGGGTGACAGCCTTGCCATCAACGCAAGCGACTTCAACTTGGTATCCGGCAATTTACAAATGTTCGGCAACGATGAGAGTTCATTTTTTAAATTAGGTACTCTTACGAGCGCGACGAATACCGCAACAACAAACTCCGGCTTCCGCGCGGATAACTCCGGCAACGTGCTGATCAAGGGCAGTGCTTCAGGCTCGGACTACGTGAAAATTACGGGCGGCGGAGGAATAGACATTAACGCGAGCACATTCAAGCTTCTTGCGGGTTCGCCTGCGGGCTATTTGGGAGTGCAATCGGGTACTGGAACTGTGAAAACATTTTTCAGCGGCGCAACGGCACCGGACGGCACAGGAGCAAACTTCTACGTGCAGGCAAATGGCTTTACCTATGCCGACAGCGGAACGGTAGGAGGATGGACATTAGGGTCAACCTCGCTTACCGGCGGGCAATCTACACTCAATTCGGCTGGCTGGGCTTCATTCGGCAGCGGGAATGATTTTGCAAGAATTGATGCTACGGACGCCACATACAGATTATGGATTGGCAATCAAACAGCAGGAAGCGCTCCGTTTAGGGTAACGAAGGCGGGGGCGGTAACGGCGACGAGTGGAAGCATTGGTGGATGGACGTTGGGAACAAGCACTCTTAGCAGTGGTGTTGTGAGCATTAATTCAACTGACAAGTATTTTCAAGCTACCGCAAACGCCGGAACGATGTACGTGAACGTCGGACAAACTCGCAACAACTTGGGACAGCTAACTGGCTCCTACGGTATCAGCGTTGTGGAAGAATTGGTCGGGGAGTATTTCAGGCTGGATAATTCTGTAAGAAGGATTGCCGGATGGGATTTTACAACTTCACAGTTTTCTGCCACTAACCTAAAGCTGATTTCTGGTGCAGCAAACGTAGCGAGAATGGAAATAGGAACGGGTTCAAATATTGCTGGAGTGAACTCACCGAATGCCGCTACTGATGTGGCCTTCTGGGCAGGCGCGACTCACACGAACCGGGCTACCGCGCCGTTAAGGATTTACGCGGATGGGCTTATTTATTCGGAAAACTCACCCTACGACTTGGCAAACACGGCGGAGCTGTATGATGATTTTATTACGGTACCGACAAGCACAGTCGATACCGTCAGTATTTTCGGATGGGTATCGTTCGGCCTTTCAAGTTTTGGGCCCGGTAATTCTGAAGATACCGAGGGAAGAATCGGAATGGTTGGAATTTACAACAATAGTTCGAGTCCTGGCGGCTTGCGTATTAGCTCTGCGGGCGTGGATATTAACTTTCCGGCTACCTATTGGTTCTCTGCCAAAACAAATTTTAGCACCTCCTCAAACTGGCGTGGTGCGGTAGGGTTGTTTGAAGAGCCTGATACGTGGGAGCCGAATAACGGTATTTATTTTAAAAATGAAGGTGGAAACTGGATAGCAGTAACGCGTAACGACGCCACATCGACAACGACAGATACAGGCGTGGGCCAAAGCGTATCATATAAACAATTTAAAATAGTGGTGGAAAGCTCAAGCTCGGTGAAATTTTATATCGACGGGAATCTTGAGGCAACACACACAACCAACATCCCAAATGGAATCGGATACGCGTTATTTTCTATTCGGTCGGCGGGCGGCGGAACACGCTCTATGGATATTGATTATTTTCAAATGCGGATGACAGGCTTAAATCGTTGAAAAAGCAAAGAAGGACTGGGTTGAACTTGTACACAATCTCATCTATCACTCAAAAATCAACCCCGACTGAAAGCGTCGGGACAGATAAAACATGGAGGTCAACACTATGAAAACACTAATTTTACTACTGTTTTTGCCGTTCCCGCTCTTGCACAGAGTAGTGCGGAGGGTCAATCGGCAATCTCCAATCGCCAATCGGCAATTTCAACTGACACCGTCCTCGTCTCCCGCAAGGTAGTCGAGAGCAGCATAGAGACGCTCCAGAAGGTGAACGAGCAGGAGCGGGCGGGCGTTGAAGAATTAAAGAAGGAAGTGGTGGTGAGCGTTTTATGCAATCACTTTTTATTAGCAGAAATAGTAAGATAGCCGAAATACGTTTCGGGATTAGTGCTTGTGTCCTAGATGTCCATCTTACCACTAAAAGTTGTTTTGGGGGGATTGACTGTACCGGTGATAAGATATCGTTCACCGGGATTGATACCGTCGAGAGTAACTTGGTAAGTCCTGGACACATTGCCACTTAAATTTACTGCTATCAGGCCGGGAAACAAAAGAGTAGTTGTAAGTGCGTCTTCCGTTTCTACAAAATTGGCAACACCGGTGAGAGAGCCGCTTGTGCCCCCGAGTGTCATATCCCAGTAGCCACTCATTGACGGCACTAGTGCTAAGAACGGGTTAGTCTCGTTTGTGCAACCTGATACTAATAGAAGTGCGATTGAGATCAGAAGCAGTAGTCGTTTCATGAAGGTCCCTAATAATGGAAAGAACGCACTAAACTAAGCATCATAATAACAAAAATCAACAGGTCAAACCAATGAAAACACTAATTTTACTACTGTTTTTAGCTGTTCCTGCTTTTGGGCAGAGTAATGCGGAGGGTCAATCGGCAATCTCCAATCGCCAATTGGAAATCGGTTCCGATACTGTCCTCGTCTCCCGCTCGGCGGTAGAGAGCAGTATTGAAACGCTGAAGAAAGTGAACGAGCAGGAGCGGGCGGGCGTTGAAGAATTAAAGAAGCAAATCGCCAGTCCGGCTCTTACTAGTAAAGAGCGACTGCAGATGCAAGTGCAAATCGAGACGGCAATTGAGAACATTATGCAGCGCGGCGCGGTCATTTGGACGCTACAAAGCGTGTTGCAGGATACAACGCTACAAATTCTAAGCACTAAACGCTAAATCCGAAACAAGCTCGAAACACTAAATACGAAACTAATAACTGGGAACTGTAAACTGGCAACCGGAAACTGAGAAGTTATGACGAAGAACGAACTACGCTTACTTGAGGCCGCGCTGGACCGGAAGCTTCGGCCGATACATTCTCTGCTTCAAAAGCACGAGCAGTCGCTCTACGGCGAAACGGGCGAGAACGGCTTAAAAGGCGACATCAAACAGGCACGCCGGGAAATCAAGCTCCTGCAACGGTTGAGCTGGATGGTCAGCGGCGGATTGGTCGTCATCGGCTCGGCGGTATTCTGGAAATTGATCATTAATAACTAGTAGGTGACGTGGCGCCACGTCGCCTTCATTAAATTAAGGAGGTCGTCATGCAAGAAACAAAACCGTGGTACGAATCCACAACAATTCGGGGCATTATTATTACTGCCCTATCAACCATACTGTCGATCCTCGCGCTGCTGGGAGTCAATATCGGCGTCGGCGAGCCGGAGGTGACGGCGGTTGTTACGGGAGTAACAACTCTGGTCGGCACCGTCGTTGCTGTCATCGGGCGAGTCAAAGCCAGCGCTGCGATCACTCTTAAAAAAAGATTGAATCACTGACGATTTTGCCATTGACGATTGAGAGTCGTTTATTATAAATGATTCAATGACCCCGATGATTAAATCGTTAATGTCCTTGGAGTCTATCATGAGACCTAATAAGTACGACTACCTCGCCCTCATGTTCTTTGCCTTGGCGGGGTTCCTCAACGCCTGCATGGATAGCAAAATGTTCATGGGCGAGTCGAGTCCGCTTTATGCGGTATTCGACTGGCTCGGCTGGCGGGATTTCTTCCTTGCCACGGGCGGCAATACCCGTTGGCGGTGGGCGGTGCTCGTGTGGGATTTTTGGCATATCGCCAAAAACGCCATGTGGCTATCCATAGGCATAGCGACGTATTTTGCCACCCGTGGGGTGTTAAATCCCCGCGTGTGGATAATCCTTGCCGGGGTTACGGTTGGAGTGTCGTTTATGCTCTTCTTTCATATTGTCCTTGGTGCGAGGTATGTATGAAAGAAATCGAAAAAACTCTCAACCACGAAGGCGGCTATGTATCCGACCCGAACGACGCCGGCGGGGAGACGAAATACGGCATCAGCAAACGGGCGTATCCTAAGCTCAATATCAAGCGGCTCACGCGTGCCCAGGCGGCAGAGATTTTCAAGCAGGATTATTTCGACGCTGTGGGCGCAGAGAAGTTTTCGTACGCGCCCTTCCGCTGGAAGCTGTTCGATATCGCCGTTAATATGGGCGTTAGCAAGGCTATGGAGTTCCTCTCGCAAGTAAATCACCCCGACACAGCCAGCGGCGTGCTCGAGCTGATGGACCAGCAAATCAAGCGCTATGCCGCTATCGTCGCCGCTGACCCGGCGAAGGTGAAGTTCATCAAGGGCTGGGTTGCAAGAGGGCTTGATCGGGGAGACGATCTTATAGAACACAAACAGCATGTTTGAATTCCAAATGTCAAAATCCAAATCTCAAATAAAAAAGCTACCGACTGCGCAGCCGAAAGATGTGCTTAAGGTAGAGCTCCCGCCACCGGAGCTGAAGAAGGTCGAGATTCCGCCCAAGAAAACCGTACTTCCGGACATCGGGTTTTGGGACTTGCTGTGGCTGCTGATTAAATCGGTACTCCGCAATAAAGCCAGGGATGCGATGGGGGGAAAGGAAGACGTAAACCTGCGAGGTTTCCAAAACCTCGCAGGTTTCATTATGGGTGGTGGAAGTTGGGAGTGGGAATTATTGGAGTTTGTGTATTATTTCTGTTCGTTTACTACATATATAGGTTGATTGTTTAGTTTTTCGCCTCGTCCACTTCCCTCTACACCCCATTATTTTCCCTTAAAACTTGTCTTGACTTTGGTGTTCGAAATCTGTATCTTTTTACCCCATTTTTGATAAAAAATGGTCAATTTTTAGCAAAAAGTACGCATTTTTGAAAGGGTTTAATGGCAACGACTAATGAATTTAGAGTAGGGATGGTCATCATTTTCAATGGTGAGCTTCATAGGATAGACGAATTTATCCACCGGACACCGGGCAATCTCCGGGCTTTCGTTCAAGCCAAGCTCCGCAACCTCCGTAACGGCAGGGTAACCGAAACCCGGTTCCGCTCCGGCGAGGAGGTGGAGGAGGTTCGGCTGGAGGTTAAGGAATCCCAATACCTCTACCACGACGGCTCGTTCTACCAGTTCATGGACCAAGTGTCGTATGAGCAGGTGGGAGTGGAAGAGCATAAATTGGGCGAGGGTGCCAAGTTTTTGAAGGAAGGCGAGACCGTCAAGTTAATGGTCGCAAACGCCGAAATCGTTGGCGCGGAGCTGCCCCCAAACGTGACGCTGAAGGTGGTGGAAACTATACCGGGTGTTTCCGGCGATACCGCCACACGCGCAATGAAGCCCGCAAAGCTTGAGACCGGCGTTACCGTAAACGTGCCGCTCTTCATTAACGAGGGCGACAAGGTTAAAGTCGACACGCGGTCTGGTCAGTACTTGGAGCGGGTGAAGAATTAACATGCCTTTGAAGGCGAGGATATATATCCTCGCCTTCTTGCGTTAATCCGATACGAAAAGGGAGCGTAAATGGATCTATCCTATATCAAGAAAATCATCCGCCTGGTGGAGCACAGTGAAGTTGACGAGGTAGAGGTTGAGGAAGAAGGCAAGCGCATCCGGGTCGCGAGGCACCGTAATCAGTTGTCGACATACCAGATGCCGGCGCCGGTTCAACATATGGTAATGCCGCAGGTCCCAGCACAGATGACTCAGGCTCAGCCTGTTCAGGCTCAGCCAGCTCAGGTTCAGTCTGCGCCAGCCCCGGCACAACCAGTAGCGGCAGCTGCAGTCCCGCAGGAAAAGTACCACGAAATTCGCTCACCCATTGTCGGCACATTTTATCGCGCCCCTTCGCCGGATGCTGAGGTGTTCGTAGAAGTCGGCAGCGCAGTCGCGGCGGGACAAGTCCTGTGCATTATCGAGGCGATGAAGCTTATGAACGAGATCGA
>JAKEEG010000042.1:0-17500 GCA_022616555.1 Ignavibacteriota bacterium
GCGTTACATCCGCCGCGTTCGATTCGGGATTCGAATCGCTCAGCGGATTTGGGAATTCGTTCAAATCCGTGTTCGGTGTTTCGCCGAAAAAAGGCAAGGCGCAGCAAGTTATCAACGTTACCCGGCTCGAAACGCCTCTCGGCACAATGCTCGCCTGCGCGACGGAGAAAGGAATCTGCCTACTGGAATTCACCGACAGAAAAATGCTCGAGACCGAGCTGAAAGATCTCGCCAAACGACTCAATGCAATCATGCTGCAGGGCGAGAGTGTGCATTTCGACACGTTGCGCCAACAACTGGTAGAGTATTTCGAAGGCAAGCGGAAGGAGTTCACTGTTCCGTTAGACACGCCCGGCACGGAGTTCCAACAAGCTGTGTGGAACATCCTGCAAACGATTCCGTACGGGAGTACACGTTCTTATCTCCAGCAAGCAAAGCTAATACGCAAGCCGGACGCCGTGCGCGCAGTAGCGCACGCAAATGGAATGAACCGGATTTCAATTATCATCCCCTGTCACAGAGTGATCGGCTCTGACGGTAAGCTCGTCGGCTACGGCGGCGGCCTGTGGCGGAAGCAGTGGCTGCTGGACCACGAACGGGACACAATTTTTAGCTAAATGGGAACTTTAAAAACACGTTTTGCGTCTACATAAATACGAATTGTTGAGATGGAGCTTGTTGATTTTCACCAGGGATTCGCTGTAGGTGACACCCTCGCAGCACCACTGCGTTACTGAGCAGTACCCTCGTCTTGCACCTCTTGTCAATGTTTGTATTTTCCATATCCTACACGAAGAAGTACGCTGTATGAAGCATTATCGCACGCTCATTGCTCTGCTGTTTGCAAGCATATTTCATATCCTCTCATTGGCGCTTGTTATTCTTTCGGGGTATCAGTTCTACCAAAACGCTTCACTTGGTGAGAACGACCTTATTTCCGCTATCATTAAATCAATCAATACGCTGGTGATTTCGCTCGCTATGTATGAGCTGGGAGCAGGGATCGGCAAGGAATACCGTTCCACAGGCGGCGAGGAGAATGTGTTTCAGAACATGCGCCGCACGATTACGCGGTTTGTAGGAACGGCGTGTATTGCGCTTGTACTTGAGGCGTTGTTTATGATTATCAAATACAGCTAGCTCGACCTCGCCGGAAACCTCTACTATCCTGTCGGCATCATTGTGGCGTGCGGCGTGTTGTTGACGTCGCTCGGCGGGTTTCTCGCTCTCACGAAGCATAACAAGGATTGAGCACAGGTTTCAAAAAAAAAATGAACGTAGGAATTATCCTACGGACAAAAAAATCCTCGCCGCGTATTGATTCTTTTATAATTTGAGCTTATTTTTTACAGGTTGTCTGACAGTCCACCGCATGCGTACACCTCACTCGCTCTGTCAGCCTCGGGACACCGTAAAAAACCCTCATTGTACTTGCTTCACTAAACCAACGTAAGGAGAAGCTTCCGTGAACTACAAGCGCCTCAAGGCTGTAGTGTGTGCAGTAGTATGTGCTGTTCTGCTATTGTCCTCCGGCACTCACGCGCAGCAAACAAAACAGACGCTCTATACGTACTATTGGCAGGCGTACGAAGAATCGAAAGTGGTATTCGTGAGTCAGGAAATCTGCAAGGTGGTCATGAGCAGTAAATTGAGCGACGAGGCCCTGACCGGTTATCTCGACAACGCTGCGATGGATTTTGACACTTTCATGATTGATGCTCTGAGCGGTCAGGATTTAAAAACCCTAACCGAGAAGGATGGTTTTGACCGCGATTATGACGTGGAAGCATACTCTACGCTGGACGACGCCATCGAAACAAGAAAAGAAATCATTAGTAATGCGCTGGCTACAGGGTACACCGTCTATAGCATCCATTATCGCCAAAACGCGACGGAAGGAACGACCGCAACATACTTCAGTCCACTCTCATCTGTGGATTGCACTCCATTCACAAAGGGCATCATTGCAAAAAACGCGCCCAAAAAATTAGGTAGAGTAACAGTTTGGACACGCGCGAATGTCGGGAACATCAGCGTGTATATCGACGGCAATTACATCGGAGCCGTCACAGTGTATCTCTCCAGCGGCGACGTCGATTGCTACAACCCGCATGCAGGCTTTCCGACCGTGGAGCTGCAGCCGGGAACGCACACGTTGCGCGCCGTCGTCGAAGCGACCGGGACAAGTTGGACAAGCACTTTTACTGTCAACGAAAACACATGCTATAATCAAGAACTAAGCCCACCGCCTCCGCAACAGCAAACGTACTATGACGATTCCGGCTACTATGATGAGGAAGATGATACTCTTTTAGATATTCTCTTATACGGTTCCATCATCGGCGCGCTGCTCATCTTGTTGTTACGGTGATACTACAAGGAAAGGTATAACATGATTATTTGACGTGGATTTGGATTACTCGTTCCGTTGATTGTCTTCGCGTCCTCGTTGGTTATGGAGCTTGCACTCGAAGTGCTCATGAACAACGATTTGTACTATCAGGAAAACTTGTGGCCCCTTTCCTTCGCACTGGCGATAGCAGCTGGACTGCTGTGGCTCACCGACCGTAAATTCAGCGAGAAGCCCGCACTGGTCCTCATCGACAAGGAAACAGGCGAGGAAGTCACAGTGCGAAAACAACACGATTTCTTTTTCCTGAAGTTTACGTATTAGACATACATCCTTCTTGCGCTTGCGGTTGTGCAGCTGTTGGTTGGATAAGTTGTTTTGAAAACAACAAAGTCCCGTGTTGCTTATGCAAAACGGGACTTGTTAGTGTAGGCACATTGCTACGAGTCCCTACAACGTTATCTTGGCTTCCCTCACCGTTGCAGCACAAATCTCCGCACCAGCTGAGAGCCACCCACCCGCATCCTCGCAAAATACACTCCGCTCGAGCGCGTGCCTGAGTTCCATCGCACTTGGTACACACCGACTCCTTTCACTTCGTCCAGAAGTGTCGTAACTTCTCTGCCGAGGAGGTCGTAAATTTTCAATTCAACATGCGCAGAGCTGCTAAGCGACAATTCGAAATTCGTGATACCATTAAATGGGTTTGGATAACTCTGGCTGAGGGAAAATACTCGAGGAGCTTCTTCCGATTCGCTCGCCGTTGTGGGTGTGCCACAGGCTGCCTGTTCCAAGAGTGCTTGATATTTTGGCGGGTAGGGAGGCTCGTCGTAGATACTCTGCACCGCGCCCCAGCTGCCGTACTGGCTTTCATTGGGGCCTGCAAGCATGTAGGCAGTAAACAGCTTTACCCCAATCGAATCTCTCAGCAAATTCATCCACTCGTTGTAGAGATTATACATTGCGGTATCGACTTGCAAATCCCAAATCGCTTGCTGGTAGGGCTGCACGGTGCCGAATGGCTCGGTCGTGATATGCTGCCCGGCTTCATACAAAATAAGGTCAACGCCAAAAGCATTTGCAACCTCTGCCTGCCACTGCATTTGTTGAAGTGATGTAGTATGGATATTGTTACGAACGAACGGGCGTATGTCAGCAGCGGTAGCGCTTGCTCCAAGACTGTCGAGTAGTGCAATACCGTCGTTGCCGACGTAAAAATAGCCGCTGGGTGCGAGCGCATCGCACCCACCGGGACCAAGATACGTCAGGATTTCATTCGAGCGGTAATTGCTATACAAAAACGTGGCGGCAACGCGAACAACCCTGTTTTCCTGTCCCTCAAATTCTTGCATCCAAATTCTGAACAGGCGCTCGACAAAGTAGGCGTACTTACGCGGCGAATAATAATCCAGCTCAGGTGGGGCGTTTTCCAGCACCCAGTTCGTTTGAGAATAAATCCCGTTCCACGTTTCGTTGGAATATTCCAGGTACACGGTGAGCGATGGGTCGAGCGAATCGGCTACGAGCCGCGCCAGGTTGCTGATGTATGTGCTATCCGCCATATGTGGCACGCAGATCCACATGTCTTTTTGCAGGATATTGCACATCTTGATCATGTACTCATACGCAGCACCGCCCAGTGTTCCCTGTGTGTAATAGTCCGGTGTTGTCCGCTCGTTCCAAAACTGCGTCGGGTTGTCGTTGACCCTTCCCCATTGCATGAAACGGATTGTTGAAAAGGGCTCAAGCTTTTCGAGAAACGCTTCGTTGAACGGGTTGGCTTCATAATTCTGCTCGGAACCCGGAATCAATACGCGGATGTTGCGTATGTGGTCAGAGGAGTCGGAGCTGACGATTGTCATCAGAATTCCGCCCGGCGTTGTCTGAGTCACTTGAAACTCAATTCGCCCCGGTTGAACGCTGGTAACCACCGCATCAAAACCAAACGCAATCTCTCCGGTTCCGTCGTACAAACAAACGTAGGTGCCCGTTGGATAATTGCCGTTGATACCAGACGAATAGTTCATCAGGCATTTCACAACCTGTGTTGTTTCCACTCCCGCCCACGAAAACGGAATCTGTAATGGATACCCGTTGCTGTCAACGGGCATAACGCCTCCCAGCCCTGTATCCCATGCGTTTTCACCTCCCGGGACGAACGCACTGTTCGACGTCAACCAATGCGAGCCGCTTTTGAGGATATTCTTAAACGGCTGTTCGACGTCAAAATAGGAAACGATGGATAGGTTCATCCCGACACTCATGGAGCAAGGCTCCGCAGTTTGGCCGAACAGCGCGCTTGCAGTAAACGAGAGAACTATCAGCGCATACAGGCATCGACTGCACAGATACGAAAGTTTCAAGCTCATTGTCCTTCCTTCACCTCGGTGATCTCATCAGCAACCAGTCCGTGTGCTTCGCGATGCACTTTCTCAGCCGCTTCTTTATTCGGCGCGTTAACAAGACAGTATACCCGGCCGCTTGCTTCGTCGAACCAATAGCGCTGGTAATTGACGCCGTACTTTCCCTGCACTTGGAGGTCTTTCTGGTGCGCGCCGGCTACCGCGTCTTTTGTGAGGCCTTCCACTTTATGGTGAACGTCCATAAACCACTTGCCGCTGGAACTCGCGGCTGTGGTCGTAGCTTTCTGTTCTCGCTGCCGCTCAGCGCAGGCAACAAGCACAACACAGAATACCGATAGGATGAGCAGTCGTTGCATAGCAATCTCCTTTTGAAAATGTTGAAAGTGAGTGTGCGTTCTGGGGATGGTTGGGGAGTTCCCCTGCAACATTAAGATACCGCTGAGGGGCTCTGCACACAACGCATAGATATGCGTTTTTTCGAAGGAGCTTGCTTGAGGAGGCTACTTGGGAAAATCAATGATGCGCTTCGCAACGCCTTTGGCGACAGCCTCCCCGCGGGAGTGGGCGTGGAGCTTATCGTAGATTTTGCGTATGCGGGCGCGCACACCGTCAAGCGAAAGGAAGAGCTCCTCCGCAATCGCTGCGTACGATTTGCCGACAGCGAGCAGGGCAAGGACGTCCTGTTCTCCCTTCGTTAACGGGTCATCTCCCTGAGTAGCTGGTGGAATAATGTGAAACGTGGAAATAACTCTTCGTGCGATATCGGGACTCATCGGCGAACCGCCCGACGCGGCTTCGCGTATCGCCCGGATAAAATCATCGCTGGAGGTTTTCTTCAGAAGGTACCCAACGGCCCCAGCACATAAAGCATCGAAAATCTTGCGGTCATCCTCGTGCACCGTGCACATCACAGTAGCAATGTGCGGATACTGTTGCTTGAGGTACGCGGTCCCTTCAATTCCGGACATGCCGGGAAGTCTGATATCCATCAACACCACATCCGAATCCGCAAGAGAGCGGGACCGAAACGCCTCTTCGCAGGCCGCAAATGCGCCGAGGATGTCAATTCCATCCTCCGCGGTCAGCAGGGCGTGCCATCCTTCACGAACGAAGCGGTTATCTTCGATGATGGTCAGCGCGATGGGTTTCGGTTTGCGGGACATAGTCTACAGTAAGATTCTGGGCTGAACAAGGCAACGCATAAAGATGTGATTTCAGAATGGGGACGTCAATTGCCAGCGAGTACCATGCCCGGCCGATGTGTTCAGTTGCACAGACGCGCCCAATGCATTGGCGCGAGCTTGGATATTCTTGATGCCGTGGCGCGACGTCGGAAGTTCAGGGTTAAATCCTCGGCCGTCGTCGTTCACTTCGAGAATGACGTTGTCGTGCACAACCTCAAACCGAACGGAGAGCTTGTGGGCGCGGGAATGTTTGACGGCGTTTGTCACCATTTCTTTATAGATAAGCCACAGATTCTTCCGCCACTCAAGGTTCATCCGCTTGTCGACACTGTGTTGAGGGATGTCGATGTGATACTGCATCTTTTTTGATTCGCAGAGGTCCGAAGCGTAGCGGCGGCATTTTGCAAAGAACGACTCCCACGTGTCGTTCGAAGGCTCAATCGCCCAGATGATATCGCTCATCGCTTCCTGCACCTCCTGCGAGCCCTGTGCGATGAGGTCGAGCATTTTCGAAGTGCGGGCGCCGTTGCTTTTTTTCTCACGGCCAATCGCCTGCACAAAATGCGAAATGCTGCTCAGGGTTCCCCCGATTTCATCGTGCAAATCCCGCGCAATACGCTGACGAGTGCGCTCGACCTCCAACAATTTACCCACGCGGTAGCGATAGAGCGCGTACAGGAGCAGCACACTTGCCGATAGAACCAACCCGTAAAACCACCATTGCTGCCACCATGGGGCAGAAATGGCAAATGGGAATCCGGCTGTGCTTAAGCTATGTATGCCGTCGTTGTTAATTGCTCTCACTTCAAACACGTAGCTTCCGGGCTGGAGCTGCGCAAACGTTACCGCTCGTTGGTCTGAGGCAGGAGACCAGTCAGCAACAAGTCCCCGGAGACGATACTGATATCGCGTGAGACTTTCATCTCTGAATGATACTCCGATGTATTCAACTGTTACCGTATTGCGGTCAAACGGAAGTTCGACCCCTGCCGTTCTCGCGATAGTTTCACCGTTGACCTGCACGTCGGTGATGTGTACAAGTGGGGGAACAGTGTTCCGTACCGCCGATGTTAAGTCATGAATGAACACATCTTCTGCCGTCGCAAACCATAAGCGCTCGTCGTTGAAGATCCCGCAGCCGTGCACCGGTCCTACTCGAAATTCCTTACTGACAGGAAACGGCTTCAGGTCTGACTTTCGGATGGCTTGTATGCCGGCTGCCGTGCCCGCCCAGATATTCCCCTTCGTGTCTTCAGACAACGACCATACTGTATTGCTGAGAAGCCCGTTACTCACTGAGACAGTTGTGAATTTTCCCCCGGCATACTTTGCCAGACCACCATCCCGCGTGCCAACCCAAATGTTGCCCTCGCGGTCTTCAAGAAGCGACCGTATTTTGTCGTCTAACAATCCGTCTGCAGTTGTAAGGCGTTGAAACTTGAACTCATCGCCGGGGATGGAAACAGAAATCCCTCCCTCGTAGCCTCCCAGCCAAATGTTGCCACGGGAATCCTGCATAATCGCGCGCACATCGATAGAGGACACTCCATCTTCTGCCGTAAAGCTACGAATGCTTCCATCATTGAGTGAAAGCCGCACTACACGACGCGCACCCTCCGCTAGACTCGCCCACATGCCGTCATCACGATCGATAAAGAAACAACCCGCATAAATCGTTGGAACGTCTCTCTTAAACAGCAACGCGTCGCGAAGTGATAATCGCGAGGGAAATGTTTCGGCTGGAGTAATGTTATACCGGTGAATGCCGTGCCGGTCAAACCCAATCCAGAGCTGATTATTGTCGTGCACATGCACGGAAATCGGCAGGAGCTGTTCGTTGCTGTAGCGGAAACGGTGAATGTATGTCTGCCATACTCCATGTGTGTTAACGGATAATTCGAGTAATCCGCTATTGGTAACCACCCAATGGTGACCTCGGCTGTCCGTGACACCGAGCGGATTGGTATAGTGACCGGGCGGCAGCGGCTCAAGAGGAAAGCGCAAAAGCGAGCGGTCTGCCCATTTCAGTAACCCTTTCGTTGTTCCAAGCCAGACATTGCCCTCACGGTCAACGATTCCGCTGATAACGCTATTGTGCGGTAACCCGTTCGCTTCGGTGTAGTGTACCAACTGAGTTGTCGTTGAGTCATGGCGGAGGATGTACAGTCCCTCGTAAGTACCGAGGTACATTATGCCTGACTGGTCTAGAAAAATTTCAGAAATTGGACTTCTGGCAATCCTCCTTTTCGTCACCTGCTCGGTGCCGCGCAGAATAAGCAGGTATCCAGTAGAGGTCCCGATGAGCAGTTCCTGACCTCTGGCGGCAACAGATTGAACTTCGCCGCTTCCTTTCAACAGATGGGAAAGAGTATCAACCGACCCATCATCGATGCTGATTCGGAAAATGTCGTGTTCCCAACCAAGCCAGAGCGAGCTTGCAATGAGTTGTATGATGCCACCTCCAAATGTCTGACCCGACGCATCGACAAACTCCGCTGCCGAATCATCTTGTATCGTATACACGGCAGATTCAGTCCCTACCCATACAGTGCCGGTAGAATCTTCCACGATGCTCGTAACATAGGTGCGGGGGATCCAGTGGTTGTCGACAGCGCCGTCCGTTATTCTGCAGAGGCCGCCGCCTGCCGTGCCAACCCACATGGTGCCGGGGGAAGTTTTACTTTCCGCAAGCGCGGAAATAAAATTCAGCGGCAGGCCTTCGTTCGTTCTGTAACTCACAACGCGCGCACCGTCGTACATGCTTAGTCCCTCTGCAGTGCCGATCCACAGAAAGCCACGGGAATCTTGCAGGATTGAATTCACACCATTAGCAAGGAGACCGTCGTTAACGGTGTACGTCTGCAAAGGAAGGATTTGGCTCTCCCCTCGCACCAGCATTAGGAAAAGCAAACAGAGTAACAGACGGAACCGGTTAAACATTTTCACGCAACGACTCCTAAGGTTGAGCAGCAAGGGATGGAACATAACAAAGTCTGAGGAGAAACTCAAACTCCCTGCGTTTTCTGCAGCCACTTTTCTACATTCTCAGACGTGTGGAGTGCATGCACGCGCATAAGTCTACAGCACGTTGGGCAGGGGATTTTCGGGTGCGGCTTTTTTGGAGAAAGGATGCCTTCAGCACTTAACGCTTGGCGGATCTTCCGCAAAGCCTTCTTTCCTATCTTATTTTTCCTTCCGTGCAAGAAATGGCTGAAATCCGGATGCTTGATGCCGTATTTCTCCCTGAACATTTGCGCCGTATAGCCCTTTAGAGCGAGTTTCTTCAGGAGACGGTGTCTTCGTCCGGGTTGAAAATGTGGGAAGTTTCCACGTGCCTTTGGGGAATTTCCACAGGCATCGTGGTTGGGAGCTGAGTGTGACATTTGAGCCTCAAAATGCAAATCGCCCGCGAAACAGTGAATTTGGGGGCGATTTTTGAGGCACCATACGGCGGGTACCACTGGTGCAGTAAATAGAGTATACTAAATTGCTTGCTTTTTGTCAAGTATAAAGTATAGATAATGTAATATGGAAAACCCTAGTGAAACGAATTTTTGCCCAATTAAGGCGTAGGTATAAAATACTCAGAAAACACTAAGAAATTGGGTACAATTTGACAAATTCGGTAATTTGCAGTAACATTTTAGCAACCTTAAACTAGGAGTTGGTGACCGCTGAATGTCCACCACAGCTGAATGCAAAGAGTGTAAAAACTTATTTCCGTCATTTGCCGACCAGTGTCCACACTGTGGTAGACCTGGTCTCTTCCCCAACGTAAGTGCTGCTGAGAAAAAAGAGGAGAAAGAAGCACTTCATACGCGGTATGAAAAATCCCTTGAAGAAGCAAAAAAGAAAGGATCGTTAGCTAATTTAGAAAACTTTGAAAAAGCTACTGAATACGCTGTTGCAGTAATGGCAAGACCTGCACATGAACTTTTAAGATTAGTTAGCGACGATAGTGAGATATATGCCACGTACTATCAACGAATTGAAAGAGGAGCTTATATTCCTAAGGGTGAAAAATGGGATAAATTAAGACAACTCACGGACAGTATTTTATTCCAAAATCAAAGAGAAAAAATACGATTCGCAGTATTGTCCCTAGAAGGGCGTGGATTGTCTAATTACGGGGAGTGCTTTATAACAATGAGAGATGATATGATTTCATATAGATCTTCTGTTCTGGAAGAAAATTCAGTTATGTTTATTATGCACCATAGTATTAATCCCAATAATCTTGATAAATTGCTATTAGGTTACAGGGCGAGCTGGGCGGACCGTTCCGAACTATGCGTTGCTAAACTGGGGAGCAGAATTGATACTTCTACACAACAAAAGGACTTTCCATACGTAATATTAAATGATGGGACTAGCAGTGATCAGGACGAGTTTATCGAAGTTCACATATGGGGATCGGTGACAATAAGAACTGTAAAGAGCATCTCATTTTCATCGAAACTGGACAAAACTTTGGAAGCGATAATTGAAGCAATAAAACAAAAAGCTATAAAATTTGGAGTCACAATAAATTAATGGAAGCGATTGTATCTGGAAGTGCTGGTAAGGCATTTGTTTTAGACAATGACTTATTACATGTAATAAGTGTAGCTGACCCGAAAAACCCGAAACCAGCAACAAAAAACGATCTTTACCAACTTGTTCACGAGCTGGGCAACCTCGAGTTCCTAGAAGACGTAAACTATTCGCAAGTTGAACTAGAGCTAAAAAAGGAATACGAACTAACTTATGCATTAGACTTATCTCTCGTTTCTTTTGATAGCAAAGTACAAAATTCAACTAGAGTCAAAGCGATAAATCATCTGGAAAATCTCATTCGCGATGCTTCACTGTTGACACAAGTTCAATACGTCCTTTTTAGCGTACCGCGTCCGTCATCCGCAGACATTGAGGGTGCTCTCGACCTTTCCACAAAACTTAAAGCTAGCGCTACGAAATCCCTGCTAAAGGAATTGCTTGCGAGACAGAGCGTAATAAAAAAAGTTCACTCAGCTTGGGAAACGATAGAAGTTACAGTTTTCGGTGGTCGCAGTGAAAAGAAATTATTTGAAAACACTATAATTAGGGAGGGATTGTTTTATGATTTTGTAATGTGTCTAACAAATGAAGAAGGTCTTGGGAAATTTAAAATGAAATCGTTATCTAACAAAAAAATTGGTGCACTTCCAAATTTCCGTACTGTTCTTTACTCATGGATATCCCCTTTCAGTGAAATAACTAAAACTGAACAAGATCATTTTGCCGATAAGTCAAGATCCGTAGATGTCAAGTTATTTAAATATCGTAAAATAAAAAGAGAAAGACGGGGCATTGATAGAGCTAGCGTACTTGAGAAAGTTGAGAGCCAGAAAGAATATATTATCGCCAAAATGGAGCGTGGCGATTTGCATTCAGCAAAACGCGTAGTTAACGAACTAATCGAATTTCAACTAAAAAACGGTAAACCTGAATTTGTAGTCAAATCGCTTTGTGATTTAGCTATTGCTGCCAAGCGACTACATAGTTTCGCGTTCCAGCTCGAACTAACTCAAAGAAGTGTAAATTTAAAACCGAACGATGGTTGGGCATGGGCACAATATGGTGATGCATTACTAAATATGGGGCAACCCAAAGAAGCATCTAGAGCCTTTGATCAGGCTGATTTTTTTGGTGAAGGATTAATCGCCGAGGGAGGGAAAATAGAAGTTTTAAAAACTGTTGGACGGCTCGATGAAGCATTATTTGCATGCAACAATCTCATAGCTAAAAATCCGTTCAACATAGTAACTTATGCTAGCCGTGCTGAAATACTGGCTACACTTGGAAGACTTGAAGAAGCTTATCAAGCTTATGAAGACATAATTACAATACTGCCAAATGATGCCATTACTAAAACAGGGCGAGCAGGAATTTTAAAATCTATGGGGCGTTTCGAGGAAGCTCTTAAAGCATACGATGATGTACTTAGTGAATATCCAGGGGACATCGTAGCTTTGTCAGGACGTGCTGGTGCCCTTAAATCACTTGGACACCTAGATGATGCTCTAGGCGTCTATGATGCAATTCTGTTTGAATACCCAAGCGATATTCCTGCAAAATTTGGTCGTTGCAGCATACTAGCAACCAAAGGAGATTACTCCAAAGCTTTGGAGGATTTAGTGATACCTAATCCCATTACAAAAGATGATTGGGTTGGATTACATATCAGAGGAATGATCATGTTACGACTGGGCGAGATTGATGAAGCGAGAAAAATATTCCTACGTGGTGTAAATGAGAATCCGTGGGTTCTGGAGAGAGAATATTTTAAAACAGCATTATCACTAACATACCTAAGGCAAAAACAATTCTCTGAGGCTGAGGAAGCCTTAGTCCAAATTATTTCTACAAACCTCCAGTTTCCCGTAAATGTTTTTCATCTTCATTCATTCGGCGCTATGGGTAAGAAGGCAGATGCTTTAAAATCGTATCAAAAAATAATAACATTAAACCAACAATCCAGAGCGGAAGACCTCATCAAAGAACTCAAACGTCGCTATATTACTGATGAATCTCCTTCACATGATGATGAATGGGTAATTAATCGAGAGATTGATATCCTTCTCCTTGCCGCTTAAACATTCTGTTGTTTTGTAACAAAGCCCCGTGCTGTTTATACAACACGGGGCTTTTCATTTTGTAGGAAATGCTACTTCTTCGTTAATCTATTTCTTCGTTGTCTCGTCGAACCTCTTGACCACCGCGTCGGTGATATCGATGGCGTCAGCGGCGTAGATCAAACCGGACTCGAACTTGTTGAAGACCGCGGCGAGGTTCATTTCCTTGCCAATGGCGTCGATAATCGGCTTGATCTTCCCTTCGAGCTGCTGAAGCTCCCGGTCGCGCGCTTCTTGAATCTCTTGGTCGGCTTCCTGCGCATACCGCTGCATGGCGATACGCTTGTCGGCGAGTTGTTTCTGAATCTCTGCGAGTTTGGCTTCGCTCAGGGAGGCCTTCTTGTTGTTAATCTCCTTATCGAGCTTTTGTACTTCTTCATCCATTTGCTGGGCTTTTCCGATGCGCTCATCCTGCATCTTTTTGAGCTTATCGAAGGCAGCCTTCCCGGCAGAAGTCTGTGTCAGAACTCGTTGGACATCAATAACCGCAACGCGCGTGGGCACGTTTTGCGCCAATGCCGGCACGGCAATCGCAACTACCATCAGTGAAACCAGAAGCTTCTTCATGAATATCTCCTTTTGTGATTTGTCCTGCTAGAAACTCTCAAAAAAAATAATCTTGTAGTTTTTTGATAAAGGAAACCCCCTGCATTCCGGTTACAAGTAACCGAAACGCGTCCCCCCTTGGACAGGGGGACAAAAGGGCTGCGTACGCTTTCCCCTCCAGTCAAAGGAGGGGTGTCCGCCAAAGGCGGACGGGGAGGCTACTGTTTATCATTAAGCCCAAAACACAATGTGAGCTGCTTGAAGCGGTACCAGGTACTGACCCAAATTCAAAAAAGCTGTCACCCGAACCAGCTGACCACAGACGAGCACAGACGAGCTTATAAGGGAAGTGATGAGACACCAAGCCCTCGGATCCGCTCCCCAGATGGACTTGTAGGACGGAACGCCGTTAAAAAGCCAAGCCCCGTGCTGCTTGCGCAACACGGGACTTGTGCAATTAAATCTGGCATCGACCTACTCTCCCATACAGTCACCCATATAGTACCATCGGCTCTGAGGGGCTTAACTACTCTGTTCGGAATGGGAAGAGGTGTAACACCCTCGATATAGACACCAGAAATTTCAATTTCTGAGAAGAGTTTTTTTTCTGCAATTTGCAAGCTGCTTACTGCCAAACTCCATTGATACACCCTCATCCGAACGGACGAAGGATCTTGAGATCAATAAAAATTAATGGTTAAGTCTCACGACCTATTAGTACCACTCGACTCACGCATTGCTGCGTTTACATCTGTGGCCTATCAACCAAGTCATCTCCTTGGGGTCTTTAGGGGATTACTCCCGGGAAACCTCATCTTGGGGCGGGTTTCGCACTTAGATGCTTTCAGTGCTTATCCCATCCGGACATGGCTACCGAGCACTGCCACTGGCGTGACAACTCGTACACCGTCGGTCCGTTCACTTCGGTCCTCTCGTACTAGAAGCGACACCCCTCAAGTTTCCTTCGCCCGCACAGGATAGGGACCGAACTGTCTCACGACGTTCTGAACCCAGTTCACGTACCGCTTTAATTGGCGAACAGCCAAACCCTTGGGACCTTCTCCAGCCCCAGGATGCGATGAACCGACATCGAGGTGCCAAACCTTGCCGTCGATATGAACTCTTGGGCAAGATCAGCCTGTTATCCCCGGCGTACCTTTTATCCTTTGAGCGTTGGCCCTTCCACTCGGAACCAACGGATCACTAAGTCCTGCTTTCGCATCTGCTCGACTTGTAGGTCTCGCAGTTAAGCTCCCTTGTGTCTTTACACTCGCCGCATGATTACCGACCATGCTGAGGGAACCTTTGAGAGCCTCCGTTACAATTTAGGAGGCGACCGCCCCAGTCAAACTACCCGCCTAACACTGTTCCTCCACCGGATTGACGGCAGTAGGTTAGAATTCAATCAAGACAAGGGTGGTATTTCACTGTCGACTCAGCCGAAGCTAGCGCCCCGGCTTCGAAGTCTCCCACCTATGCTACACATGCTTTGACCGAACCCAATGCTAGGGTGCAGTAAAGGTGCACGGGGTCTTTCCGTCCATGTGCGGGTAACCGGCGTCTTCACCGGTACCACAATTTCACCGAGCCCGTGGTTGAGACAGAGACCAAATCGTTACACCATTCGTGCAGGTCGGAACTTACCCGACAAGGAATTTCGCTCAGTCTTGTTACTCCATTATACAAATGGGGGTTGAACATTTCTGTCAACCTCTTTGCATCGCTGCAAAGCTCGGACTATATCTTTTCTGATTTTAGTGAATCAGAATTTGGCGTATAGTCTCTGGGGATTCTCTTGACTTGGAAGAAGTAACCCTTCTCGACGCCACTCATCACTGAGGGAATACTTGAGAAGGGGCTGTCGTCAAAATTGCTTTCACGATTACCACCTCCTTAACATCAAGAGTCTTTCCTGCTGATGATCTGCACTTGAACATTGTCACTGCTGATTTTTTGAAAAACCAACGAGTAGTTCAAGATACTCAGACTTTCCAGCATATAGCCAAATTTTACTAAGGCTAGTAGCTAACCTTAGGACCGTTATAGTTACGGCCGCCGTTTACCGGGGCTTCGGTCGAGAGCTTTGTCCCTTACGGGACTGACCCCCTTCCTTAACCTTCCGGCACCGGGCAGGTGTCACTCTATATACATCGCCTTCACGGCTTCGCATAGAGATGTGTTTTTGATAAACAGTCGCTTGGCCCATTTCACTGCGACCTCATTGGGCTTGGGTTGTACACCCTCACCTACTAGAGGCACCCCTTATCCCGAAGTTACGGGGTCAAATTGCCGAGTTCCTTAACCACGGCTCACTCGAGCACCTGAGAATATTCTTCTCATCTACCTGTGTCGGTTTGCGGTACGGTCGACGTGCTGTCTCCCGGACGAGGTTTTTCTTGGCAGCGTGATTACGTCGAGTTGTGGCCCATACGGGCACCCTATTCGCCTCTCGGCGATAACTCTCGGGCGGATTTGCCAACCCGAGACGCCTACAGGCTTAAACCAGCTAAGCCAACAGCTGGCCCGACTTCACTTCTGCGTCACCCCTTCCGGTCAAACGACATCACATCGGTACAGGAATATTCAACCTGTTTTCCATCGCTTACGCCTTTCGGCCTCAGCTTAGGGTCCGACTAACCCTGAGACGATTAACGTTGCTCAGGAAACCTAAGATTTTCGGTGTGCAGATTTTTCATCTGCATTATCGTTACTTATGCCTACATCTGCGTTTCCATCAACTCCAGCATGGCTCACGCCACACCTTCGACGTCTATGGAATGCTCCCCTACCACTGTATTGCTACAATCCGCAGCTTCGGTACGAGACTTAGTCCCGGAAATTGTCGGCGCAGAGTCGCTTGACTAGTGAGCTATTACGCACTCTTTAAATGAATGGCTGCTTCTAAGCCAACATCCTAGTTGTCTGAGCAACTCTACATCCTTTCTCTGTGAGTCCCGATTTGGGGACCTTAGCTGGCGGTCTGGGTTATTCCCCTCTCGGCATCGAAGCTTATCCCTCGTTGCCTGACTCCCGCAAAACATATTAACGGAATTCGGAGTTTGTCTGGGTTTGGTATCGTTGTGACGACCCTAGCCCAATCAGTGCTCTACCTCCGTAATACTATGTTGCGAGGCTAGCCCTAAAGCTATTTCGGGGAGTACGAGCTATCTCCGAGTTTGATTGGTCTTTCGCTCCTACCCTCAGTTCATCCGAGCGGTTTTCAACCCACATCAGTTCGGGCCTCCATGAGGTGTTACCCTCACTTCACCCTGACCAAGGGTAGATCACCCGGGTTCGCGTCTGCCGCACGTTACTGAATCGCCCTGGTTAGGACTCGCTTTCGCTACGGCTTCGGTTCTCAAAGAACCTTAACCTTGCAACGTACGAGCAACTCGTAGGCTCATTAAGCAAAAGGCACGCTGTCACTCATTCCGCACTGCAAGCAGCACGGAACTCGCTCCAACCGTTTGTAGGCACACGGTTTCAGGTACTATTTCACTCTCCTGTTAGGAGTGCTTTTCACCTTTCCCTCACGGTACTTGTTCACTATCGGTCACCAAAGAGTATTTAGCCTTGCCAGATGGTTCTGGCGGATTCTCACAGACTTCCACTTATTCCGTGATACTTGGGATACGCTCGGGAGGTATTCTGCTTTTGCTTACGGGACTATCACCCGCTATGGTTCAGCTTTCCAGAAGATTCAGCTAGCAAAATACTTTGTCACTCCCCGGCCTAGTTGCGCTTCGGCCTGAACGTCCCACGACACCCCTGATACAACGATCGCACTCTTGAACGTATCAGAAGGTTTAGGCTGTTTCCTGTTCGCTCGCCGCTACTAAGGAAATCACTGTTGTCTTTTCTTCCTAGGGTTACTGAGATGTTTCACTTCTCCCTGTTTGCTCTGCACCGCCTATGAATTCAGCGGTGAGTTCCGAGACATGACTCTCGGAGGGTTGCCTCATTCGGACATCGTCGGGTCAGAGGCTGCTTCCGCCTTACCGACGCTTTTCGCAGGTAACCACGTCCTTCATCGCCTTTTGGTGCCAAGGCATCCACCGTGTGCCCTTTGTAACTTAACCAAAAATCTTTATTGACCATCAGATCGATTCATCCATTCTCACTGGATGAAGGTGTATCAATAAAGTTGTTTCTTGGACAGAAGAAACTTGAATTACAGAAGAATACTTCGCCCCGTTTGTTCTTCCGACACGTACATGCCGGAAAACTACTAGCGAGCTTCGTATTCACTCTTCTCAGTTGTCAAAGAACAGAACCCATTGACGATTGCCAAGTGTCAATCGACAATTGGAAATCGAAAATCGGCATTGCTGTTGTGGAGCTGATCGGAATCGAACCGACGACCTCCTGGTTGCAAACCAGGCGCTCTCCCAGCTGAGCTACAGC
>JAKEEG010000008.1 GCA_022616555.1 Ignavibacteriota bacterium
CTACGGGATCAGTATGGCAGTGAAGGAGGACTCCGGCCAGGCGGTGGAGCGCGGAAATTCTGGCGACACACCCGGCAGCGGACGTGCCGATTTACATTTACATACAACCTACTCTGACGGCGCACTTACACCAGAAGAACTTGTTGCAAAAGCTCGCAACGTGGGCTTGAGCACGATCGCGATTACCGACCATGACAACGTGGCGGCGATCGACGAAGCGGTGGAATACGGCGTGAGTGCAGGCGTTGATGTGGTGACAGGCCTCGAGCTTAGCGTATCGCTCGGGGAAAAGGATATCCACCTCCTTGCGTATTGTTTCGACCATAAGAACCAAACCCTCCAGGAGTATCTCACATTTTTCCGTCGCGAGCGTTTGAAGCGCGCAGAGCGCATCGTTGAGAAACTGAATAAAATCAACGTTCCCCTGGAGCTTGACGCTGTGCTCGGCCAAGCAGGCGTCGGCTCGGTTGGCAGGCCGCACATTGCAAACGCAATGATTGAAATGGGCGTCATCGGTTCGTACCACGAGGCGTTTTCGAAATACATCGGCGTTGGCGGCCCTGCATACGAAAAGAAATACCAGGTCAGTCCGCAGGAGGCAATTCAAATGGTCTCCAAAGCGGGCGGCCTGACGTTCCTTGCACACCCCGGCAAATACACAACTGAAGCGGAAATTCTCGAGCTCATTAACTCCGGGCTCGACGGCATCGAAGTCGTGCATCCCTCGCACGATGAGCATCGGCGACAGTTTTACCGGAGCGTTGTTGACCAGTATTTTCTGCTGGAAAGCGGCGGCTCGGATTTTCACGGCGGCAAGAAGAATGATGAGTATGCATTTGGCGCGTACTGGGTTCCCGTCACCGTCGTGGACGCGATGCGCAAACGATTGTTTAGCTGATTATTATACCGAGCATTGTGACTCCCAAGAATACAAAACGGCAGGTACTTCGCATTTCGGCGCGTGGCTACCGATTTGCACTGGTCGTGAGCCGCTTTCATGCGGATATCACCGCCAAGTTGCTCAAGGCGGCGCAGGATTGCCTGAGAAAACACGGCGCGAAGTCGAGTGATGTGCGCGTGGTGAATTGCCCGGGGGCGTTTGAGCTCCCGCAGGCGGCAAATGTGCTTGTCGCATCGGGAGAGTGGCACGCGGTGATCTGCCTCGGTGCGGTGATACGCGGCGAGACGCCGCATTTCGCGTACGTAGCGGCTGAAGCGGCGCGCGGCATTCAAGATGTTGCGCTCAAGAGCCGTACGCCGGTCATTTTCGGGGTGCTGACGACGAATTCCAAAGAACAAGCGTTTGACCGCGCAGGCGGCAAGAACGGGAAACATCCGAATAAGGGCTGGGACGCGGCCCTCGCGGCCATTGAGATGGCGGCGTTGTTTCAAGGACTGAAATCGAGATAGCACGCTCATGAAACGATCTGCGGCAGTTGGCTTGGTTGTACTTGTGACGGCGTCGAATATCTTCGCGTATCAGACCGGCTTCACGGGCCGGTGGAAGAGTTACACCGACAAGCGCCTCGTGCGCTCTGCATCCAATGTTTCCGGCAACCTGTGGGCGGCGAGCGCCGGCGGAGTGTTTCGCTTCATCCCATCGCAAAACCAGTTTACCACCTTCACAAATTCCGAAGGCTTGAGCACGAACGATGTTACCGCGCTGACGGAGGGTGCGCAGGGGCGCTTATGGTTCGGTACGGGCGAGGGATATGTAAATATGTTTGAGCCCGCATCGAATGTATGGAAACAGATCGACGGCATTGCCGAATCCGAGCGCGTGCAGAAAGCTGTGCGGTCGCTTACTGTGCACAACGATACATTGTTCGTTGGTACTGACTTCGGCGTTGTGGTGTACCTGACGTCGAGCGAGGAGTTCGGCGATTCGTACACGAACTTCGGGTACGCGGCACAGCCGAGGGTCAATGATGTGCTTGTTCATGACTATACCATATGGGTTGCGACAGACTCCGGTGTAGTGTCGGCGCCGCTTGCGCTTCCCAATCTCTCCTCACCGCTCGCGTGGACGCGGCATGCAGTCGGGCTCACCTCCGGCTCCAGGACCGTCAGGTCGCTTGCGCTATTCAACGGCCAAGTGTATGCCGGAACCGGCGACGGCGTGTTCTATTTCAACGGCTCATTTACAGCACATCCCGGGCTTGGAAGTAGGTCGGTTGTTGAGCTTAGAACATCGTCCGATGCTGCGCTGCTGTTTGTGCTCTCCAACAATTTCCCAGGCTTCAGTGTCGAGACTGTAGCATCCAATGTCGCCTCCGCCAACATCATAGCCATGGAGAACACCGCATCAGCGACCGCGTTAGCGTCTGAACCTGCTGAGAGCAATCTGTGGGTCGGGACATCTTCACGCGGCCTGGCGCGGTGGAATGGAGCGGAGTGGAGTTATCACGCTCCGAATGGTCCCGAATCAAATTTTTTCTCAAGTCTCGCCGTCGATGAGCTGGGTGTGCTCTGGGGAGCCTCCGGCATCAGCGGCAGGGGAGCGGGGTTTTATCGATTCGACATATCCCTGCCAGAAGACTCGCGCTGGAAGAACTTCACGTACCAGCAGTATCCGATATTGGGCAACGACCCCGCCGACCCTGAACGCAACGATTATTACAAAATTTCCGTCGGCCTTAACGGCTCTGTGTGGACGAGTAACTGGGGCCGCGGCGTCGCCGAAGCCAAGAACGACTCCGTTGTGCGACGCATTACTATTCCGATATTTTCGACAGCAGTTTCGAGTGACCCCGACTATGTTGTGATGGGCGGCGTCGCGACCGACGACAACGGAGGAACATGGTTCATCAACCGTTCGGCAGACGACAGGAACTACCTCGTCCGCATGACGGACGACACGGTGTTCACGGATTATCCGAGGTCCACCAACACCACAGAAGGCAGGTTCACAGCGCTTGCCATCGACCGCAATGGAACGAAGTGGATCGCGAACTCCGAGCCGACGAACAAGCCTACGACCGGGCTGGTGTACTTTAACGAGACTCCGGGCATTGTTTCCGGCACAATCGGCGGCTGGGGGCAGATGCAGGAGCCGCTCATTCCCCATGACGCTGTGCTGTCGCTTGCTGTCGATCTGGAAGGCGATGTGTGCGTAGGCACCGACGCGGGTATGCTCATCATTACCAATCCGCAATTCCCGACGCAGAACACATTCAGGCCTCTGCCGGTGATCGGGCAGTCCATACAGGCGATTGCCGTCGATGCTATCAACAATAAATGGGTCGGCACACGCGAGGGAATCCATGTGCTGAGTCCGGATGGCGTACAACTGTTGAACTCGTACACGGTCGCATCGACGCAGGGCAAACTCCTGTCGGACGACATCCGCTCGCTTGCCATCGACCAGCAACGCGGCATTTTGTACATCGGTACGGAGAAAGGGCTTTCAAGCCTGGAGATTCCGGCGGTGCAGGCGAGCAGGTCGTACACCACGTTGGAATTCGGCCCCAACCCGTACCGGTTGCCAAGCGCCGAGCAGTTGGTGATTCGCAACCTGGCTGCGAATAGCTCCGTCCGGATTATGACTGTCAGCGGGCGGGTGGTGCGGGAATTCCCCGCCCAGGGGGGCGGAAGGGCGTTCTGGGATGGGCGGAATTCGGATGGAGAATTGGTTCCTACAGGCATCTATTTTGTTGTTGCATATACGGAAAATGGTACTCAACTTACGACCGGAAAAATTGCCGTGGTAAGGAGGTGATAGAAGGAAGCGCGCACCGTTGACTCTGCCGAAGGGGAGACCGGCTGACTCCCGAGTAGTTGATGTGCAGTTGTTGTCTCATTATTAATTCACGTTCACTTCTTGTCTTTTTTTGAGGGAGGGTTTTTACCTTGGAGACTACTTATAAGGATGAAATTTTTACCAAGCGTGTACGAGCAGGGAAACGCACCTATTTCTTCGACGTGAAATCTACGAAGTCGGAGAAGGATTTCTTCATCACCATTACCGAGAGCAAACGCGTCGGCGAGCAGCAGTATGAGAAGCACAAGATCTTCTTGTACAAAGAAGATTTTGAAAAATTCCGTACCGCGCTCGAAGAGACCGTCGGCTACATCGAAACCAACCTGCTGCCGCAGATACCGGCTTCGGAGTCGGTAGGTGTGGAAATGGAGAAATCCACGGTCGAAGCGTAACCTGAAGTCTCTTATCATGGCAGCCTGCCCGCCGATCTTAATGGCGGGTAAAATTTCAGCACCGTTGAACAAAGCCTCAAGCGCCTGCTTGGGGCTTTGTTTTTTCTTAAGAATAGAACACGGTAACAGCGGATTGGACGGCTAAAAGCAGATGAAAGCAAACCTTCCAAAGGTTTCCGCGTGATCAAATGCACAGTGCAACCTTCGGAAGGGTGATAGGAGTAAGAAAAAGCGGCGTTTGCCTTATTTCGAATAGCTTTTAACGGGTCTTTTTTTTTGTTTTATTCTGACTTCTGACCTCTGACTACTGAATCTGCTTTCTAAGCCCGTTTTTCGGGCGTATTATTTCTAGTTGACTCTGACGCGGTTTTTGAGTATCTTTATTGAGTTTTTCGGGCAAATATCGGCATTTTCTAAGCCATGTGTTTGCCCTTTTTACGTTTTTAGAACAGATAGCCAGTGAAGCGAGGGTCGCTAACAATCTGGGGGTTTCCACGCACGTGAGCGAACTCGTTATTAACATCTCGAAATTGTCGCTGGGCGGTCACCAGCGAAGCCTGGAGGCATCTCCCGCGGCGGTAGGTTTGGACGCGCGGTTCACCAAGCCCGTGCATGTAGAGGTGGAGATGGAGAAGAACCCCCGGCAGATCTATGCACGTGTGGAGTTTGAGACGGGCGGGAAGTTTATGTGTGACCGGTGCCTGGATGAAATCGAGCGCGAGGTGAAGACCGGCTACTCCGTTGTGTACGTGATGGACGGGGACGCACCGGAGAACGTGAAAGGCTCCGAGGAGATCCAGGCGATTACGCCGGACACGAACACGGTGGATATCGGTGAGGATGTGCGGCAGTACGCGCTGCTGGCGCTGCCGTTTAAGATACTCTGTCGCGAGGATTGTGCAGGGTTGTGCCCAACCTGCGGCACGAACTGGAACAAGGCCAAATGCGATTGCAAGGACGAGGAGATCGACCCGAGGTGGGAGGGGCTGAAGCAGATTCCGAAGAACTGATTTTTATCGACGTCCCGCCAATAAAGCGGCGGGATGCAAAAAGCGCAAAGGACACCAAGGAACACGAAATTTTTAGTTTGAGAAACCTCCCCTTAATCCCCCTCGGGGAGGGGGACAGAAAATACGCATAGGGATTCAATATATTGAACCCCTCCAAAACGAAAACAGAAATTTTTATTATAAAGGAAACGAAGCATGCCAAATCCGAAACGACGCCACTCGAAGACACGCGGCAGAAAACGCCGCACCCATTACAAAGCCACTGCCCCGTCTGTGGTGGAGTGCCCGCAATGCCACGAGCAGAAACTCCAGCATCGCGCGTGCCCGAACTGCGGGTATTACAACGGGCGGTCCATGTTTGTGCCGAAGGAAAGCTGACGCACGCATTCTCAGTTAGTGCGTCATTCCCGAAAGTTTTAGTCGGGAATCCAGCTGATGGATGCCCGCTTACAATCTGCGGGCATGACAGCTTTTTCTTGGCTCCGTTCTCGATGCACACATTTAACACATGAACTCTCAACACCTACGAATCGTCGTCGATGCCATGGGGGGCGATTTTGCGCCTGCCCGCGAAGTGGAGGGCATGGTGCAGGCTCTCCGCGCCGCGCACAATGAGTTTGAGGTCATTCTCGTGGGTAGAGAGGAAGCCATCCTCGAGGAGCTCAAGAAGCACGACATGCAGGGCTTGCGGTATTCGGTCGTGAACGCGTCGGAAGTGATTACGATGGACGACTCGCCCACCGCCGCGCTGAAACAGAAACGGGATTCGTCGCTGGGCGTGGGTATGCGGTTGCATCAGGAGGGCAAGGCGGATGCGTTCATCAGCGCTGGGAATACAGGAGCGGTGCTCTCCGCTTCTACGTTGATCCTGGGGCGTGTGAAAGGCGTGAGCAGGCCGACGATTGGAACGTTCTTTCCGTCTGAGAAAGGCGTGTGTTTGCTGGTGGACGCGGGCACGAATGTGGATTGCCGTCCCCAGCACTTATATGAGTTCGGCGTGATGGGGAGTATTTACTTCAGCAAGATGTTCAAGAAAGACCGCCCGACGGTGGCGCTGTTGAATGTGGGAGAGGAGAAGACCAAGGGCAACGAGGTGGTGCTGGAGGCGAGGAAGTTGTTCGAGGCGAGCACGCTGAATTTTATCGGCAATGTGGAGGGACGGGATATCCTGAAGTCCACGGCAGACGTGGTTGTATGCGATGGATTCGTGGGAAATATCGTGTTGAAGTTCGGGGAAAGTGTTCCGACATTTTTGAGGGCACGCCTGAAAGGGGTGGCGGAGCGGGGTTTGCTGAAGAAGCTGATTGTAGGATTGGCGAAATCGACGCTGAAAGCCGCGCTGAGCGACATGGATCCGAACGAGCACGGCGGCGTACCGGTGCTTGGCGTGAATGGGGTTTCGATTATCGGGCACGGCAGCTCGACCTCCAAGGGCATCAAGAACATGATCCTGAAGGCGGCAGAGGTTGCGAAGACGCAGTTGAATAAGCATATTGAAGAGGCGCTGGCGAATAGTCCGGTGCCGCCGGTGAAGCCGGTGTTGCAGGTGGCGCGGTAGGATAGAAATTATCCACTAAGAGCACGAAGTTACACGAAGTAAGATTAGAAAAGTGAGACCCATCCTTACCTTCCCCTAAGAGGGGAAGGGATGTGAAGCATAAGTTATCTTATTACGTCCCCTCTCCTTATTAGGAGAGGGACAAGGTGAGGTCTCAATAACAAAAATTATTTGTTAGACACTAGATCATTAACTCAATGAAAAAACGCACCGCGACGATCACGGCAGTAGGACACTACACACCGGAAAAGATACTCACGAACGCCGATTTAGAGAAGATGGTGGATACCAACGACGAGTGGATTCGCTCTCGAACGGGCATCAGCGAGCGTAGGATTATGGAGAAGGGCGCGACGTCGGACATTTGTGTGAAGGCAATCGAGATGCTGCTTGCCAACCGGAAGATCGAAGCGACGGAGATCGACCTTATCATCGTTGCCACCGTGACGCCGGATATGTTCTTCCCAGCGACGGCGTGCATCGTTCAGGACAAAATCGGCGCGCGCAACGCTTGGGGGTTCGACCTTTCGGCGGCGTGTTCGGGGTTTGTCTATGCGCTGGTGACGGGGGCACAGTTTATCGAAAGCGGCGCCTACAAGAAAGTGTTGGTGGTTGGCGCGGACAAGATGAGCAGTATTGTGGATTACACCGACCGCAACACGTGCATTCTCTTCGGAGATGGCGGCGCGGCGGTACTGTTAGAGCCGAGCGAGGATGAGTTGTATGGGATCCTGGACCATAAACTCTACAGCGACGGTTCCGGTGGAGGCTACCTCTATATGAAGGGTGGCGGCAGCCTCAATCCCCCAACGCACGCGACGGTGGACAACCGCATGCACTATCTCTACCAGGATGGTAAAGCTGTGTTCAAGGTTGCAGTGGTTGGCATGGCAGAGGTCTCGGCGGAAATTATGGAGCGCAACAAGCTGAAGGGCGAAGATATCTCATGGCTCGTGCCGCACCAGGCGAACTTGCGGATTATCGACGCGACGGCGGATAGGATGGGACTCGATCACTCAAAGGTGATGGTGAACATCGACAAGTACGGCAACACCACGGCGGCGACGATTCCCCTGTGTCTCTCCGAGTGGTGGCAGTGCGGAAAATTGAAACGCGGGCAGAACATCGTGATGGCGAGTTTCGGTGCGGGCTACACGTGGGGCGCCGCGCTGATGAAGTGGTCACTGGTGAACCCGGAGAAGCCGTAAGGACAGATGAGCCACACCGCATTTATTTTTCCGGGTCAGGGTTCGCAGTATGTGGGCATGGGGAAGGATCTATACGAGCAAAACTCGGAAGCCCATGCGTTATTTGACGGGGCGGATGAGATTGTCGGCGCGCCTCTGAGCAGGATTTGCTTTGAGGGTCCGGACGACGAGCTGAAGCAAACGAAGAACACGCAGCCGGCGATTTTTTTACACAGCGTCGTGCTGGCGAAATTGTATAAAGGCGCGCAAGCCGCAATGGCGGCGGGGCACTCGCTTGGTGAATACTCCGCGCTCGTGTACGCGGGAGCGTTGACCTTCGAAGATGGCTTGCGTCTTGTTCGCTTGCGTGGCGAGTTGATGCAGAAAGCCGGTGTCGAGCAGCCCGGCACGATGGCGGCTGTCATCGGGCTTGAGCCGGACGTTGTGAACAGCGTTTGCGGTGAGGCCTCTGCTGATGGAATTGTGCAAGCGGCGAATTTTAATAGTCCGGGACAGATTGTGATCTCCGGCTCCGTAACCGGAGTTCGCAAGGCGATGGAGATTGCGAAAACGAGCGGCGCGAAGATGGTGAAGGAATTGCAAGTGAGCGGAGCATTCCATTCGCCCTTAATGGAATCAGCAGGAGAAGGACTGAAAGCCGCGCTGGACAAAACGGAAATACGCGACGCGGCAATTCCGGTGTATGCGAACGTAACGGCGAAGCCAGTGCAGAAATCGAATGAGATTAGAAATTTGCTTTATCAACAGCTCACAAGCGCAGTGCGTTGGCAGGAATCGGTTGCCAATATGGCTGCGGCTGGAGCGACAATGTTTGTGGAAGTCGGTCCCGGCAAAGTTCTGCAGGGATTAGTGAAGAGGATTAACGGAGGGGTGGCGACCAAGGGAATTGATAAGTTTGCAGACTTGAATAATTGACCTATGGGTGTGCTACAAGATAAAATTGCGTTAGTCACGGGCGGCTCGCGAGGCATCGGCAGGTCGGTTGTTCTCGCATTGGCAGAGCAGGGTTGTCACGTGGCGTTTACGTATAAGAGCGCGAGCGCTGCTGCGGACGCGGTTGTGAAGGAAGTGGCGGCCAAAGGCCGGAAGGCGATGGCAATTCAGTCGGACGCGAAGTCGTTCCAAGAAGCAGCTGGTGCGGTTGACAAAGTGGTGGGAGAGTTTAAGCGACTTGATGTGCTGGTGAACAACGCGGGCATTACGAAGGACACGCTCTTGCTGCGGATGTCCGAGCAGGACTGGGACGAGGTCATCGACACGAATTTGAAAAGTGCGTTCAATTTTTCCAAAGCGGCGTGTAAGCAGATGATGGGGCAGCGTGAGGGCAGGATCATCAACATGAGCTCCATAGCGGGCGTCATCGGCAACGCGGGGCAAACGAACTATGCTGCTGCGAAAGCCGGCATGCTCGGCATGACGAAAACGCTCGCCAAGGAATTGGCATCCCGCAATATCCAGGTCAATGCCATAGCTCCGGGCTTCGTCGAAACGGACATGACACACAAGCTGACAGACCAGCAGAAAGAAGCGCTCATGGCTGTGGTGCCCATGAAGCGCGTCGCTAAACCCGAAGAAATCGCCAGTGTAGTCGTATTTCTTGCTTCACCCGCCTCTTCCTACATGACCGGACAGGTCTTGTGTGTGGATGGCGGATTAGTAATGTAGAACGTATATTATATACCTTACCCGTTTAACCTATCACCAAAGGAGGCCTGACAATGGCTGACATTGATGCAAAAGTAAAAGAAATCATCGTCAACAAGCTCGGCGTAGATGAAGGGCAGATTACCCCCGCCGCGTCGTTCACGAATGACCTCGGCGCGGATTCGCTCGATACGGTTGAGCTCGTGATGGAATTTGAAAAAGCGTTCAACATCCAGATTCCCGATGAAGATGCAGAGAAGATTGCCACTGTCGGGGATGCGATTAGCTACGTGAAGTCGAAGTCCGGCAAGTAAGCTGCCGGCGTATCTATCTGCGGAAGGGTTCGCGATGTGAGCCCTTCCATCAGGTTTTTTTATAAACGAAGGGTGGAGACGATGCCGTTCAACGGAGAAAAAAGGCGAGTCGTCGTAACCGGTATGGGCGTTATTACGCCGCTGGGGATGACACTTGAAGAGTTTTGGAACAACTTACTCGCGGGCAAAAGCGGCGCCGTGCCAATTTCGTATTTTGACGTTTCGAACTACGATACGAAGTTCGCGTGCGAGGTGAAAGGCTTCGACCCGTTGAAGTACATGGACCGGAAGCTGGCGCAGCGGTGCGACCCGTTCACGCAGTACGCGCTTGCAGCGGCCGAAATTGCCATCAAAGACGCGGGGCTGAATTTAGAGAAAGAAGACCGCGACCGCATCGGCGTTGTGGTTGGTTCAGGTATCGGCGGGATGGCGACGTACCACAAGCAGCAGGAGACGATTTGGGAAACGAAGGGCCCGCACCGTATCAGCCCGTTCTTTATTCCGATGATGATCGCGGACATTGCGCCGGGACGGATTTCAATGCGTCACGGCCTGAAAGGCCCAAACTATTCTACGACATCCGCCTGCGCGACGTCATCGCACGCGATTGGCGATGCGGTGATGCTCATCCAGCGCGGCGACGCGAACATTATGCTGACGGGCGGAGCAGAAGCGGCAGTGACGCCGATGGGCATCGGTGGCTTTAACGCGATGAAGGCGCTTTCTACGCGCAACGATGCGCCGGAGAAAGCAAGCAGGCCGTTCGATAAGAAACGCGACGGGTTTGTGATGGGTGAGGGTGCCGGGATTTTGGTGCTGGAAGAGTTGAACCATGCAAAAGCGCGGGGCGCGCGCGTTTACGCGGAAATCGGCGGTATCGGATTTACGGCGGACGCGCATCATATTACAGAGCCTGCCCCGGGTGGCGAAGGCGCGGTGCGCTCGATGCGCATTGCGTTGAAAGACGCCGGATTGAAACCCGAAGACGTGCAGTACGTGAACACGCACGGTACGTCGACGCCGGTGGGAGATAAGAGCGAAACGGCGGCCATCAAGACGGTATTCGGCGAGCATGCGCGAAAGCTGGCGGTAAATTCAACAAAATCGATGATCGGGCATTTACTCGGCGCTGCCGGCGCTGTCGAAGCCGTCGCGACGACGATGTCCGTGGTGAACAACAAAGTCCACCCGACGATCAACCAGGAAGAAGCAGACCCAGAGTGTGACTTGAATTACATTCCCAACAAGAGCCAGGATTGGAATGTCGAGGCTGCAGTCAGCAACACATTCGGATTTGGAGGACACAACGCCTCCCTTCTGATAAAGAAATTTCGGGAATGATCCCCGAAACGGGAAGGGCGTGAGTACACTTACTTGAGTGACGCGTTTCGAACATTTTGGCGGCGACTTTTCGGCGGCTCGCGTGTCGACCAACAGGTCGGCGAGCTGTCACAACAACTCGCGCAGGCGCGCGGTACTGGTTTCGACTTCTCCAATTTTGCCAAGACGATCGGCTATGCGCCGCGCGATTGGCATCTCTTCATCGAATCCCTTCTTCACCGGTCTTACCTTCCGTACGTCAGCACAGGGTGGCAATCGAATGAGCGTTTGGAATTCCTCGGCGATGCCGTGCTGAATTTTGCTGTCGCAGAGTATCTTTTCAAAATGTACCCAGAAATGGAGGAAGGCGACCTGACGAAGCTGCGCTCTCGGCTCGTCAACAGGCGTATTCTTGCGCAACGCGCGCGGGACATCAATATTTCCAGCTTTTTGTTGCTCAGCAGCAGCGCGGCGCAGTCCATTGAAGGCGGCTCGGAGTCGATTCTTTCCGATGCGTTCGAAGCGGTCGTGGGCGCAATCTACATGGACGGTGGTATGAAGGCCGCTAAGAAATTTGTGCACATGGCGTTGCTTTCGAACAAAGCTGTCATGGCATCTGTGGTGATGGACGATAACTACAAGAGCGCATTATTGGAGTATACGCAAGGGCGGGGAATGGCAATTCCGCGCTATGTCACAGTGCGAGAGGAAGGTCCTGACCACGACCGGCGATTCACGGTTGAAGTGCTCTTGGGGTCGGAGCGGTATGGAGTTGGCTCCGGCAAAAGCAAAAAAGAAGCGGAGCAGGCGGCGGCATCGCAAGCGTTGGAGCGAATACAGCAGAAGCCGTTTGTAACGCATTAATTCCTTTGGTAGCCTGCGGATAGATAACAAGAACCGCAACCTAAAGGTTGCAGCTACCCTATAAGAAAAGATAGACATAGACTGTGTCCAATTATCAATGAATTCTCTTTTAAACGAAAACGGATTTCAAGCCCGGCATATCGGGCCGAACGAAGAAGAAACGAAGGCAATGCTGCAAGCGATCGGTGCGGCATCGCTCGACCAGCTAATTGATGAGACAGTGCCGGCAAGCATTCGTCTGAAGAAGCCGCTGGATTTGCCTGAGCCGATGAGCGAATATCGATTCCTGAGAACTATGCGAGAGTTGGCTGGGAAGAACAAACTCTATCGCTCGTTTTTGGGTCAGGGCTACTACCCATGCGTGACGCCGCCTGTGATTCAACGAAACGTGTTTGAGAATCCGGGTTGGTACACACAATACACGCCCTATCAGGCGGAGATCTCACAAGGCAGGCTTCAAGCGCTGCTGAATTTCCAGACGATGGTGATGGATTTGACAGGGATGGAAGTTGCCAACGCATCATTGCTTGACGAAGGCACTGCGGCTGGCGAGGCAATGACGATGTTGTACGGAATCGTCAATCGACAGCAAAACGGCTCGCCACGCAACAAGTTTTTTGTGTCGAGTTCATGTTTCATCCAGACGATTGAGGTTGTAAAATCAAGAGCGCTGCCATTGGGAATCGAAGTCGTCATTGACGACTGGCAAACAACGAATATCGACAAAAGTTTCTTCGGCGTGTTGGTGCAATATCCCGCTGAAGACGGGTTGGTATCGGATTACCGCGCTTTTATTGAGAACGCGCATGCTGCGGGGGCGCTGGCAGTGGTGGCGAGCGATTTGCTCAGCCTCGCACTGTTGACTCCGCCGGGCGAGTTTGGAGCGGATGTGGTGCTGGGTAACTCCCAGCGATTCGGCGTGCCGATGGGATATGGCGGGCCGCACGCGGCATTTTTCGCGACGAAAAACGAGCATATCCGCAACATGCCGGGGCGCATCATTGGCGTGTCCATCGACTCGCGGAACACGACTGCGTTTAGGATGACGCTCCAAACCCGCGAACAACACATACGCCGCGAAAAAGCGACGTCGAATATCTGCACTGCACAGGCACTACTTGCTATTATGGCGGGGATGTACGCCGTGTATCATGGTCCCGAGGGGATTAGGCGCATCGCGCAACGAGTTCATTCGCTGGCAAGTGTGTTGGATAAAGAACTCACAGCGAAGGGTTACAAGCAAACGAACGCAGTGTTTTTCGATACGCTTAAAATAGCAATTGACGATAAAGCATTGGCGCAGAAGATTCATGCTCTGGCGAGCGAAGCAAAGATAAATTTCCGCCGCATCGACGACACGCATATCGGCATCACGCTGGATGAAGCGACACTGCCGGAAGAAGTTGAAACGATCGGCGGCATTTTTGCTGGTGCGAAAGGCGGCTCTGTTACTAAAATTGACTGGAAGAAGTCCACAGGAAGCGTTACGCAATTTCCGAAACAATTCCAGCGCACGTCCACATATTTGCAGCACCCGATTTTCAACCGGTATCATTCCGAGTCGGAAATGATGCGGTACATCAAGAGCCTCGAGAACAAAGACCTCTCGCTCACACATTCCATGATTTCGCTCGGCTCGTGCACGATGAAGCTCAATGCCGCCGCAGAGCTGATGCCGGTGAGCTTCCCGGAGTTTTCGCAACTGCACCCGTTTGTCCCCGCCGAGCAAGCTGAAGGCTACAGGCAGGCTTTCACGGAGCTTGAACAGTATTTGTGCAGGATCACGGGGTTTGCTGCCACGTCGTTACAGCCGAACTCCGGCGCGCAGGGTGAGTTGTCCGGTTTGATGGTGATTCGCGCATATCACCAAGATCGAGGACAGGGGCATCGCAACGTAGCGCTGATACCGTCTTCCGCTCATGGCACGAATCCCGCCAGCGCGACGATGGCAGGGATGAAAGTAGTGGTGGTGAACTGCGATGACAGCGGTAACATCGATATTGACGACCTCAAGCTCAAGGCGGAAGCGTATAAGGACAACCTTGCGGCTTTCATGGCGACGTACCCATCGACGTTCGGTGTATTTGAAGAACATATCAAAGAAGTGTGCGACATTATCCACAAGCATGGCGGGCAGGTGTACTTGGACGGCGCAAACATGAACGCGCAGGTCGGGCTGACAAGCCCCGCAAGCGTTGGCGCGGACGTGTGCCATATTAATTTACACAAAACGTTTGCGATTCCGCACGGCGGCGGCGGTCCGGGGATGGGTCCGATTTGCGTTGCGGAACACCTTGTGCAATTTCTACCCAATCATCCGGTGGTGAAAACCGGCGGGAACAAAGGGATCCCGGCGGTGGCATCTGCGCCGTGGTCGAGCGCGAGCATTCTGTTGATTTCGTACGGCTACATTAAAATGCTGGGCGGACAGGGAGTAACGGATGCGTCGAGGTACGCCATCCTCAACGCGAATTATCTCAAAGCGAAACTGGAGCCTCTGTATCCCGTGTTGTATCAGGGAAGCAAGAAGCGCGTGGCGCACGAATTTATCCTCAACACGAAAATTTTTAAGGACATGGCTGGTGTTGAGGTGGAAGACATCGCCAAGCGGCTGATGGACTATGGCTTTCACGCGCCGACGGTGTCGTTCCCGGTCGCCGGCACACTGATGATTGAACCGACGGAAAGCGAAGCAAAAGCGGAGCTCGACAGGTTCGTTGAAGCGATGGCATCAATCCGGAAAGAAATAGAAGATATAGCTGACGGGAAGGCTGACAAGACAGATAACGTTTTGAAGAACGCCCCGCACACAATGCACGAGTGCGTGGGCGATGAGTGGAAGCATTCGTATACGCGCGAGCAAGCCGCATTCCCGGCTCCGTATGTGAAGCATAATAAATTCTGGCCGGCCGTAGCGCGCATCAACAATACGTACGGCGACAGGAATATTATTTGCGCCTGCCCGCCGATTGAGACGTACGCGGAGGTGTTGTCGTAATATGCCGATACACGACGAACATACCATCAAACAGATTTTAGAACAATCCAAGACGATTGCGGTTGTGGGGGCATCTCCAAAGCGATGGCGCGATAGCAACAGCATCGCGCTGTTCCTTGCCAATCGCGGTTATACGGTGTATCCGGTAAATCCGCGATACGAAGAGATCGATGGGATGAAATGCTATCCGGAGGTGAAGTCGATTCCGGCGAGCATTGACATAGTGGATGTGTTTCGGCAATCGTCCGCAGTGCCGGACGTAGTTGAAGACGCGGTCAGCGCCAAGGCGAAAACGCTGTGGCTGCAATTCGGTGTTGTTCATGAGGAGGCGGCTGATCAAGCAGAGCATGCTGGGATGCAGGTTGTGATGGACAGATGCATTGCGGTGGATTATCGACAACTCGTCCGGTAGAAAACAGAGAAAATGGCTGAAAAACCCTTCTGCTCAGTGCGGAAGGGTTTTTGCGTTCGAGAGGCAATTATGAAATTTGTGTTCTGCATGCTGATTCTGCTGGGCATCGTTACTCACGCGAGAGCGCGAGAATATTCCGATACGCTCCTGACCGTGCGCGCGGTCATGATACAGGGTAATCTAACAACGAAAGACCATGTCATTTTGCGAGAAATGAAGCTGAAGCCGGGCGAGCTTATCACTGAAGCACTGGTCGACCACGACGAGAAGCGTATCTATAGCCTAGGTTTGTTCAATAAAGTAGAATTGGAAGTAAAGCCTGAGGGCGAGGAAGCCGATGTGCTCGTGCAAGTCGATGAACGGTGGTACATTTTTCCATATCCGATCATCGGCATCCGGTACAGAGACTTTGACAAATTATACTATGGCTTCGGGTTCGTGCACACGAATTTCCGCGGGCGGAACGAGAAGCTCTTCGCTTCGTTCGCCTTCGGATTCGACCGTTGGGTATCATTGACGTACAGAAATCCGCGGCTGACGGAGGACGATGTTTCGCTCGGTTTCGAAGCGAAATACGCAAAGCTCCAAAGCTTGAGCGTGGAGACAGACGTCTATGACCAAACAAACCTCAAGCTGGGCGTGGAAATGGGAAAACGATTGGGCTTGTACACCTCTGTCGGAGGGTGGATTAATTATGATGTGTGGGAGATCTCCGAGCCCGGGTTGGGCAGGACCGTTTCGGACGACGGGCGTGATGCCTTCATCAGCGTTGGGGGGAATTTCGGCGTCAACACGCGCGATGTGAACGATTACTCGACGAACGGCTATTCGTTTGTGCTCTTTGGCAGCAAGCATGGGTTTGGCGAGTCGCCGGTAAATTTCTTCCGGTACGGGTTTGACGCCCGCGGCTACACGCCAATATACGACGATGTTGTTCTGGCAGGTAGGACGTTTGCGAATTTTGCGGGCGGTGGAGAGGTACCCAAGTATCAGCGGGTGTATTTCGGATTTCTGGAGCGCATACGCGGATATTTCAAGGATGGGCGGGAAGGCGAGCATATTGCCGGTGGAAGTACTGAGCTGCGGATCCCGCTGTTGATGCCGCGATATTACCAACTGCCGTTTGAGTTTGTGAAGGAGTTCAGCACACTGCGATACGGATTGTATCTCGGTCTCTTTGCGGACGCGGGCACGGTGTGGTTCCGCGGGCAGGATGTGTTTCAGCGGCGCTGGTTCAGCGGGTACGGCGCGGGACTGCATTTTCTTCTGCCGTATAGTTTTGTCCTCCGTACAGAATATGCATTGAATATGGAAGGGCGCGGAGAGTTCGTGTTTGACTTAGGGGCGGCGTTTTAAATAATGGAATATTTTTACACAGACCCGAACGACGTGCACGGCACGCATTTGTTTCTGCGGGATGAAGAGTATAAACATCTCGCGAGAGTTCTACAGAAACGCGTCGGCGACCACGTTGCGGTCACGGACGGCAAGGACCGCATGTACGAAGCGGTGATCCGTTCTTTGAACCATACCGATGCCGAGTGTGAGATCGTCGATGTGAAGCACCGGGTCAACGAGCCGAAAGTGGATGTGACGATTGCGATTTCAGTGCTGAAGAACCCGGGGAGAATCGATTTTCTGGTTGAGAAGGTGACGGAGTTCGGCGCAAGGACGATTGTTCCCATGTTATGCGAGCGGACGATTCCAAAGCAGGAAAAGCATACGCGGCTTGAAAAAATCGCGCTTGCCGCGATGAAACAATGTGGTAGGTCGTATCTACCTAAAGTCTTCATGCTTACTCAATTTGATACGCTTGTCAGCCATGCACACGAATACGACTTGAAGCTTATCCCGCACGAAAAGACTGAGCAATCACAATTTATCGGCGCGGTGATCAAGCATCATCCGAAAGCGAAGAACGTTTTGGTGGTTGTGGGACCGGAGGGCGGATTTACAGAGCACGAAATGGAGTTGGCGGCAGAGAATAATTTTGTCCCGATCTCGCTTGGGGCGAGACGATTGCGATCCGAGACAGCAGCGATTTCAGCCGTGTCGTGGATTGTCGGCGGGTGGTAACAGGTATTTAAGAACATTCAAAAGGAATAAACTTGAAAATTATCATTGTTGGCGCGGGGGAAGTCGGGTTTCACCTGGCGAAAGTCCTCGCGCAGGAACAGAACGATATTATTGTTATTGACCGGAAACAGGAACGCTTGGAGCGCGTCAGCGAGTCGCTCGACGTTATGACTGTCGAGGGAAGCGGAAGCCAGCTCAGCACGCTCGAGAAGGTAGGAGTGAGCGATACAGACCTGCTCATTGCGGTCACGTCCATCGACGAGGTCAACCTGACCTCGTGTCTGCTTGCGCACAAGCTGGGCGCGAAGAAAACAATTGTGCGCGTCAACGACCCGGAATTCCTTTCCGCCAAAAGCCCGTTGAACCCGGAAGACTTCGGCGTTGACCTGGTGATTTATCCCGAGGGCTTGGCGGCGCACGAAATCGTGCAGCTCATCCGCCGCTCGTCTGCGACAGATGTGCTCGACTTTGCTGACGGCAGGATCCAGCTGATCGGTATCCGTATTGAAGCCGACAGCCCGTTGGTCGGCAAAAAGCTGCGCGATGTTTCTGCGGGATACCAGGATATTCCGTTCCGTGTTGTCGCCATCCAGCGCGGCATAAAGACCATTATTCCTTTTGCCGACGACACTTTCCGTAAAGGGGACCAAGCGTTTGTTATTTCCAAAACTGAGCAGGTTCCTGAGATGCTTCGTATGGCAGGCAAGGAGACGGCGAAATTCGAACGCGTCATGATTCTCGGCGGCGGGCGTATCGGCCAGCATGTTGCCGAAGAGCTGGAAGAAGAGTTGACGGTGAAGCTGATCGAATCGAGCAAGGAAACCTCGATGAAACTTGCCGACTCGCTGCGGAAGACAATGGTAATTCAAGGCGAAGGGAAGGATATTGACCTGTTGGCAACAGAAGGCATTATGGATATGGACGTGTACATCGCCACGACGCGCGACGAAGAGGATAACATTATTTCATGCCTCATGGCAAAGCACCTTGGCGTGAAGAAAACCATCGCGCACGTGGAGAAGCTGGATTATATTCCACTGGCAAACACCATCGGCATCGACGCGCTTGTGAACAAAAAGCTCTCCGCGGCGACGGCAATTCTGAAGTTCATCCGCAAAGGCGAAATTGTGTCCGTTGCATCCCTGCACGGCGTAGATGCGGAAGTGATCGAGATGGTTGCGCAGAAGGGCTCGCGGGTAACGAAAAAGCAGCTGCAGGATTTGGAATTTCCCGAAGGAGCGATCGTCGGGTGCGTTATCCATAACGGCAGCGTGGCGATTCCAGTCGGCGCAACGAAAATCAACCCACAGGACAGGGTGGTCGTTTTCTGCCTGCCGGGAGCAATTAAAAGCGTTGAAAAGTTCTTCAGTTAACTGTTAATTTCACTATGCGACTTGTCCCGGTTCTCGGTGTAATTGGATTTTTGCTCATTGTCGTCGGTGTTGCCATGCTGACGGCGTTACCGTTTTCGTACATGTTTGATGGAACGGACTTTCAACCGATTTTGTACTCCGCTCTCATCACCATAGCCGCCGGAGTTGCACTTATGTTGTTCATGAAGCGCATGCCGCGCGAAGAATTGGGGGTTCGTGAAGGCTTTGCCATTGTGACGTTTGGGTGGGTTGTGGTCGCTCTGTTCGGTTCTTTGCCATTTTTGTTCACGGGAGCGACTACTTCATTTACGGACGCCTACTTTGAAACAATCTCCGGCTTTACGACAACTGGCTCATCGATTTTCACCGACGTCGAGAGTCTTTCGCATGGGTTACTCTACTGGCGCGCGTTAACGCATTGGCTTGGGGGAATGGGTATCATCGTGCTTTCACTTGCTGTTCTGCCGATCTTAGGTATCGGTGGAATGCAGTTGTTCAAGGCAGAGGTCGCGGGTCCGACAAAAGATAAACTTACGCCCCGTGTGGCTGAAACCGCCCGACTACTCTGGGGACTTTATGTTCTTCTTACCGCGGTTGAGACCGGTTTATTGATGTACGGGGGAATGTCGTTTTTTGACGCCATTTGCCACGCGTTTGCGACGATCTCCACTGGGGGGTTTTCGACGAAGAACGCGAGCCTTGCGACGTATGATTCTGCCTATTTCGATTGGATTGTGACTCTCTTTATGTTTATCGGCGGGACCAACTTTGCCTTGCACTACTCGGCGCTGAAAGGCAATGTTGGGAGTTACTTCAAAGATAATGAGTTTATGTTCTTTTTGATCAGCGCGATTGTGGCAGTGCTCATCGTAACGCTTTCCATTTCACCCGGCTTCTATGAAGGCGATGTGATGCGGGCTTTCCGGTATGCCGCGTTCAATGTCGTCTCGGTCATGACGTGCACGGGCTTTGCCAATGCAGATTTTGCCGTGTGGGCGCCGTTGGCTCAGGTTGTTTTGTTGTTTATGATGTTTCCAGGAGCAAGCGCAGGTTCGACTGGAGGCGGGTTAAAAAATATCCGCGTGTTGCTGTTGTTAAAAACAGGGGTCAATGAGTTGAAGAAGCTGGTCCATCCCAAGATCGTGTCTCCAATCCGTTACAACGGACGCATGGTAGAACAGGATACGCTGTTTACCGTCGGCGGGTTTTTAATTCTTTACCTTATTACATTCTCAACTGCGTCAATTATTCTGACGGCAACAGGGCTGGATATCGTAACTTCTATGAGTGCTGTTGCAGCGTCGATGGCAAACGTTGGTCCGGGTTTGGGGACGGTAGGGCCGATGGCGAACTACGCTCACCTGACCGATTTCGCAAAATGGGTGCTCGGCGCGTGTATGCTATTGGGCCGCCTCGAAATCTTTACCGTGTTTGCGCTCTTTAGTTCCGCCTTCTGGAAGCGGTAACATGGAAAAAATTTCTTAATCCGAAGGCGTCTCGCCGAGGATTTTTTTTGAGTAAAAGAGTACGCTCGGCAGGGACGCCTTCGCGTTAGATGGAGACTTTGGGATTAACTGCGGATGTTACTACCAATCACAGCATTCACGTGGTGGAGAATCTCCACGCTCTTCTGGTCAACTGAAGTCAGAATCGATTTTGCTTTCAGCGATGTGTCGTGAACGAAACTGTCGTCTTGAATTGTGCCGAGGTTGATGCGTACGTTCAGCGCAGCACTGATACAGGCGGCGCGGAGCATTTCCGCGGCAACCCCGGCATCGGAAACAGAGTTGACATTCCCTTTTGTTGCCACCTCGAGCGCCAACGGGAGCGTGCGTTCGCAAAGTTCCATCACCTGTAGCGGCACGAGCGCGGCGGATTTCGTCGCTTCCTGAATTGCACCGCTGCGAAAATTCTTTTGGTCGTCGTCGTCCTTCGGCAGTGAGAAAGCCCGCATCACGGAGTTGAATGCCTCGGTATCCTTCTCGATCAAGCGGGTAAACTCTGCCCGAATATCTTCTGCTTGCCTGAGCAGTTGTTGCATTTCCGCTTCAACGTCTGCATATTTCTTTTTTCCTACCGTAAGCCTGCATACCATGGATGTCAATCCGGCGCCCAGCGCGCCGGCTAAGGCGGCAATGCTGCCGCCGCCGGGTGCGGCTGAGTTGGAGGCGACTTCGTCTAAAAATCCTGAGACGGTTTTTTCGATAAGCATGTTATACTCCAATGATGAAACCTGCAGGTTTTGAAATCCTTGCAGGTTTTGGTTATCACAATAAGTATTCGATCACTTTCTTCTTGGGGTCGAACGGCTCAAGCTGGCTCAATCCCAAGCCTTCGACGGCGAGATCGACCAGCTCCTGTTCCGTGTGTTTGCCTGAGTTTGCTTTGCGCGAGGAATAAAATTCCCCTGCCATCAAGAGAGCTTTGAGCGGAGTAAGGCCAACGATTTCACTGCCCGTTGCCTCGAGCCCAAGCGTACGCGCTTCCTTGTTCACTTCTTCGAATGCTTTATGCGGAGGAGTTTGTTCGTAATCGACCAAATTAATGGAGACCTGCGCGATGTGGGCGCGTTCCAGCAGCACGCCCATCGCTTTCACCGCTTTGAGTGAGCCGGGGATAATGATTTTTTCGCCCTTCTCGTTTTTCATCGGGTTGCCCGCCTCGTCTTTTTTCGGCCTGCCGCTTTCACGGATGCGTAGGGCAATTTCATGAGCGAGCGATGAATCCGGCGTGTTGAGATTCACATTGTAGGCAATAAGGAATGTACGCGCACCCGTTACTGTGGCTCCTGACTTTGCGTTAAATGTTGCCTCGCCGTAGTCCGGTTTCCACTTTGGGTCTTTGAATTTTTCTGACAAACCTTCGTACTCGCCTTTGCGGATGTTGGCAAGATTTTTCCGCTCAGGCTTTTGTGCGGCATATTCGTACAGATACATGGGAATATTGAGCTCACTTGCTGCGCGCTTGGCAAATGTGTGAGCGAGCTTTGCGCAATCATCCATCGTAACGCCGCTGATGGGTACGAATGGAACGACATCCGTCGCACCCAGGCGGGGATGCTCACCTTTGTGCTTTGTCATGTCGATGCGCTCGGCGGCGGTTTTCATCGCTTGAAACGCAGCTTCAACAACCGAGTCCGGCTTGCCGACGAATGTCACGACGCTACGGTTGTAGTCTTTGTCTGGTTCCACGCTGAGCAATTTCACATCGGCGACGCGGCGTATGCTTTCTGCTATGCCATCGATCGTGTGTTGGTCTCGTCCCTCGCTGAAGTTGGGAACGCATTCGACAATTTTACGCATTTAGTTCTTTCCGTTCGAGTGGGGTATGACAATTGCTCCCTGCCGAAAATTTCCCAGCACTTCCGCTTTGCCCTGCAGAAAAAGTTTTGCTACGAGTGCTCCAGTGACGGCGTCCAGCTCATCGCCGTTCATGGATTTTTCCAGACCTATAAGACCAAGCTTCTCGAGCCCGCGGCGTAATTTCGGCAAGCCGTCCTGCTTGCGGGCGATCCTCCAAACGTCTTGCGCGGCGCCGGGATACATCTCGATGACCTTGTAGCCTCGGCGCACGAGCTTTTTCCGCAACGAAATCCCCCGCACGGTGAGTGTCCGCATAGGACCGAGCGTGATGGGGAAGAACCGGATGCCGCGTTTCAACAGCTCGCGGTCGCACGGGCGAAAATGCTCCCCGTTGCGGTCATCGATAGTTTTGCGCCCCGGCGGAAGATTCAGCGGCGCGTCGATGCTAACAAGCTTTGGACGCGTTGCCTCGACAAAATCGAAAATTTCCTCGTCCGTATGTACAGTTGCATACCGCGTGATGGTGAAGCCGCGCAATGCGCAGATGCCCGTGTTGCGCTTTGGGCTTCCGGCAAGGTCAATGCCGACTACAGTAATTGGTTTATTTTTTAGCGGCATTAGAATTCTAAAATGACACCGCGTTTGATAACGGTGTTTACATGGTTTACGCCAAAATGATAGGCAAGGTACTGGTAATTTGGGATATCGTAAAGCACAATGTCGGCTTGCTTTCCGGTTTCGATACTGCCGACAGTGTTTGACATTTTGAGCGCCGCAGCGCCATTGAGTGTGCAAGCGGCGATGGCTTCCTCGGGCGTCATGTTCAGCTGGGTGCAGGCGAGTGTCATCATCATCGGCACGGAAAATGACATGCACGAGCCGGGGTTGAAATCCGTTGAGATGGCAACGGGCACGCCCGCATCGATGAGCTTGCGAGCGGGAGCGTATGAGTGATTCAAAAAGAAGGACACGCCCGGGAGCAACACCCCCACTGTGCCGCCGGCTTTCAGTGCCCGAATGCCGGCGTCGTTGATGTGTTCCAGATGGTCGGCGGAAACGGCTCTTAACTCGCCGGCGAGTGTGGAGCCGCCCGACGGCGCCAGCTCGTCCGCATGGATTTTCAGGTCAATACCCAGCGAGCGGGCTTTTTCGAGTATCTTTCTACTCTGCCCAACGGAAAAATATCCCGACTCGCAGAACACATCGCAGAAGCTGGCAATCTTGCGTTTTGCAACGTAGGGAAGCATGCGCTCGCACACGAACTCAACGTACTCGTCGGGCTTTTGTTTGTATTCCGGTGGGATCGCATGTGCGCCGAGGAATGTCGGCATGACAGTCATGTAATGCTCTTTTCTCAGCTCGTTGATGACGTCCATCATCTTGATTTCGGATTCTTCCTCCAAGCCGTAACCAGATTTAATTTCGACTGTCGTCGTACCGTGTTTCAGCATATCATCGAGCCGCTTGCTCGCCAATTTCTTAAGGTCTTTTTTTACTGCTGCCCGTGTCGCTTTGACGGTACTGAGTATTCCGCCGCCTTGCTCGGCGATTTGCTGGTACGTTTTTCCTGCAGCGCGCATGGCGAATTCATTCTCCCTGCTGCCGGCAAATACGAGGTGCGTGTGACAATCGACGAACCCCGGCAAGGCGACCAACTCAGACGCGTCGACAATATGGGCATCGTCAGAAAGTGCGGTCGTAAATTTCGCGTCAGCTCCTATCCAACGGAAATGGCCGTCTTCTATCAGAACGGTGGCGTTTTCTATGACGCCGATGTCTCTCATCTCAACGCCGGTTTTACACTGTTTCCCGTTGCTTGCGACAGTGACAAGTTGTTTAATATTTTTGAGAAGAAGCTGCATTACGTTTTTTGTGCTTCGATGAAGAAATAAGCTCCTGTCATGCCTAAAGAGAGTAGTTCAGTATCCATCTCGTGAAGCCACTTCGACGCCTGATAACGCCACGCGTGCGGCAAGCGCACTTTCGGAGCGAGGTAATACCAAAACGGACAGAACGAAAATTGCTCCACAATGGTGAACCGCTCTCGAATTTTTTTAATGATCGAGTGCTGTGAGATTTCCTCAAACGGTGATTCGGGATGCAAGCCTGCTGTGGATCCCGACTCCAGTGAGTTTCTCTTCTTTGCTTCGGGCGCGAGGAATGTGCTGAGCCGGTTTCGCAACGCCCATTTTTCAGTGTACGGTTTGTATGTCAGTAAGAGAGCGTACAACGCCGCGGCGAGGGCCTTTCGCATTCCAGACATCCCGACGTAATCGATGACGATAAGCCTGCCGCCCGGTTTCAGCGCATTCTTTGCCTCGTCCAGCGCGTGGTCGAGTTTATAAATATGGTGCAACGCGTCATGTGCGACGACGCAGTGAAATTTCTGTCGAGGCAGATCGATAATATTTAGGTCGCCGACATTGAACGTCGCGCCGTGCGTCAGGGTATGAAGTTCAGCACGCTGTTTTGCCCGCTGTATGCGCTCCGGACTTAGGTCTAATGCCGCCACCTTGTGTCCACGGCGCGCAAGCTCGACTGCAAGATGCCCTTCACCACAGCCAAGCTCAAGCACGTCTTTGCCGGCGGCGTCGATGCGTGCAAGGAAATGGCGATATTCTTTCCCGAAAAATATGTCAAACAGCCGGTCGTCGTTCCAGATTTGCGGGTTGCGCGGGTCAGGTTGTACGCTGCCCCAATGCCTTGCTTCCTGTTCGATGAGTTGCCGGTAGCGTTCGTTCTTCATTATGAGGATTAAGCGGCGCGCAGAAGTGTTTGCCACAGCCCGAGCGTGCAGCCGTCCGGCGTGGCGAAATACGCGTACCATCCTTGCCCCGGAATGAGCGTCTTCGGCAGTATCGTCCTGCCTTTCGATTTCTCGATGGCTTTCAATTTTTCGTCGATGTTATCGACTTCAATATGTACGATGACGCTCGGTTTTTTGGGGATGGTTTTCGTTTTGAATATCAGTCCGCCCGGACCCTGATTGATGCTCGTAATATACATGACCGTGGATACTCCTCGCATCGGTTCAAATTTCCATTCGAAAACCTTGCTGAAAAAAGCCTCCGCTTTTTTCAGGTTGAGCGTGGGAATTTCCACGTACGTGAAATGATTCATAGCGGTGCTCCACGATGTGCGACTTGGAAGGGCGAACGGAAGTAACCTGTTATAAGAAACGAAGAACTGCGAAGAAAATCAAGATGATGAAGTGCAGCGCTGCTGCGCTGGATCTGATTCTTCAAACCCGTCGCACGAGAGGACGGGGAGGCGCGGGTATTTCGGAAAGCGCGGGTCGGATTCCGAAAGCGTGCAGAGAATAAATGTGCTGCCGCGTGGGTTTTCGATCACGCGTGCGTTGGCACAGTGAGAGCAGAGGCCGGGGTTGGGAGTAACATGTTGCATCACTTCATCATCGGCACTTTTACGTTCCACTGCTTTGCATTTTTGATGGCGCGGTCGTAGCCGGCGTCAGCGTGGCGCACGATGCCCATGCCAGGGTCGTACGTGAGTACGCGTTCAAGCCTGCGCTCGGCATCTTTCGTGCCGTCGCAGACGACGACCATACCGGCGTGAATCGATAAACCGATGCCGACCCCTCCGCCATGGTGGACGCTCACCCAGCTTGCTCCGCCCACCGCGTTGAGCAGCGCGTTGAGAATGGGCCAGTCGGCAATCGCATCGCTGCCGTCGCGCATTTTTTCCGTTTCTCGGTTTGGCGAGGCGACACTTCCGCAATCCAAATGGTCGCGGCCTATCACAATCGGCGCTTTGACTTCCCTGCTCGCGACAAGCTGGTTGAAAATCTTGCCCATCTTCGCCCGCGCGCCGTAGCCCAGCCAGCATATGCGTGCCGGCAAGCCCTGGAACGCCACCTGCTTCTGCGCTTTTTCGATCCAATTGCAGAGTTGCTTGTCTTCGGGGAATGTCTCCATCACCGCGCGGTCGGTGCGGTAGAGGTCTTCCGGGTCGCCAGAGAGCGCCGCCCAGCGGAAGGGTCCTTTGCCGTCGCAAAACAACGGACGAATGAACTCCGGCACGAAGCCCGGAATATCGAATGCCTTCTTCACGCCGTGTGCGAGCGCCTCGCCGCGGATGTTATTGCCATAGTCGAACACCACCGCGCCTTTCTGCTTGAGCTTTAACATGCCTTTGACATGCTCGGCTATGGAATCCTGAGCCATTTTGACGTACTTCTTGGGATTTTTTCTGCGTAACTCGAGGGCTTTGGCATACGACAATCCTGCAGGCACGTAGCCATTGAGTGTGTCGTGCGCGGAAGTTTGGTCGGTGACGATGTCTGGAAGAAATTTCCCCGCGGCAATTTTCGGGATGATCTCCGCGGCGTTGCCGAGCAACCCGACGGAGAGCGGCTGTCTGTGTTCCTTTGCCCGTTTGATATTGGCGAGCGCATCATCAAGACTTTCCGTCATTGTGTGGAGGTATTTCGTCTCAAGGCGGCGCTGGATGCGTGCGCGGTCGACCTCAATAACGAGACAAGCGGCGCCGTTCATTGTTGCGGCGAGTGGCTGTGCGCCGCCCATGCCGCCGAGTCCGGCAGTGAGTACGAATCGACCCTTAAGCGAGCCGCCGAAGTATTTTTCCGCGCAGGCGGCGAATGTCTCGTACGTGCCTTGCAGAATGCCTTGCGTGCCGATGTAGATCCAGCTGCCGGCAGTCATTTGTCCATACATCGTCAGTCCCAAGCCTTCGAGCCGTCGGAACTCGTCCCACGTCGCCCACTGAGGCACGAGCATCGCGTTGCTGATGAGCACGCGTGGGGCGTCGGTGTGCGTCTTGAAAATTCCAACGGGTTTGCCGGACTGGACGAGGAGCGTTTCGTCGTTTTCGAGATTTTTCAGGCCTCTGACGATGGCGTCGTAGCATTCCCAGTTGCGCGCGGCTTTGCCGGTGCCTCCGTAGACGATAAGCTCCTGCGGCTTCTCGGCAACGTCGGGGTCGAGGTTGTTCATCAGCATCCGCAGGGCGGCTTCTTGCTGCCAGCCTTTGCAAGTTAACTGTGTGCCGCGGAGTGATTTTATGACTGTCGAGCGAGTAGAATTTTTATTTGACATTCGTATTTGTTTAGGATTTAGAAATTAGAGCTTAGTATTTGCTTCTAAAAGCTATAGCAGCGATTTCCACTTTCGCATTTCGAGGGAGATTGGAGACTTCCACCGTCGTGCGGGTAGGGTAGCTGCCCTCTTCAAAAAAGCCGCCGTAGATGAGGTTCATCTTCGCAAAATCGTTGATGTCTTTCAAGAATACCGAACATTGGACGATGTGGCTGGAGTCGTATCCAGCTTGCTGGAGAATGGCCATCATGTTTGTGAGCGATTGCCGCGTCTGGCTCTCGATGTCATCGCCGGCAAGCTCGCTGGTGACGGGGTCCATGCCGATTTGTCCGGAGACGAAGAGGAAATTTCCCACCTGCACGGCGGGACTGTAAGGCCCGATGGTTTTCGCGTCGGTGATGTACGTGCGCTCTACGGCTATGGAGAGCTCATCGCGTACAAGGGCGCGGATTTCGTCTTCCGATTTTCCGCAGCCGAGAATTGAGAATAACAACACAAAAAGTAACATGTTTTTCATAGGATATCCTTATGTAAAGAAATCTCACCCGCTTCATACAGAGGGAGCCACCCCTCCTCTTTGAGGAGGGGATGAAGGGGGGTGGTTTTTTGCCTTGGAGAACCGAAAAGCGTTAAAAGCTAACCACCCCTAACCCCTCCTTGAAAAGGAGGGGGATGTTATTCTGCGTTAACCGACCTTCCCTACGAAACCTGTTACAGCTTGTAGCCTATTTTCCTCAAAAATTCTTTTCGTGTTTTAATGTCTGCGTCGGTTTCGATGCCTTTGGTCTTCATGCCGTCGATGACGCCGAGGATGCCGCGGCCTTGTTCCGTCTCGGCAATAATGACTTCAACAGGATTCGCTGTTGCACAGTAAATGTTGCACACTTCGGGGAGATTCTTGATGGAGTTGAGGATATTCACCGGAAAGCCGTTCTCCATAAACAGAATAAAACAATGCCCGCATGAGAGGTTGATAGCATTCTTCTTCGCCAGCTCGATGAGCGCCGGTTCGTTGCCCACCCAGCGCACGAGCGCGGGTCCGGACGACTCGCAAAAGCCAAGCCCGAATTTCATCTGCGGGTTCGTCTGCACAACTACTTCGTAGATATCCTCCACCGTTTTGATAAAATGGCTTTGGCCGAGAATAAAATTCGTCGCTTCCGGTTTTTCGATTTTGACGGTTTTGAGTTCCATGCTTGCTCCTCTTATTTCATCTGTTCCGCTGTAACAAGCCACTTGAGCGTGGCTGGCAATTTTCTTAATGGGCGCATCGTCTCAATACACGCGAGGCTTGCTTTTTTCATTTCCACATGCGGGTGTGTCTCGCCGAAGACCAGCAGCGCGATGGCGTTGCTCATGAATGGCTCATGCCCCACGCATAATATACTTTGCTCTTTGCGCTCGTTCAACAGGTCGAAAAGCTGTCTGTGGTCTGCATACGGCACGAGATACTCGGATGTCAGAAGTTCTTTCACGCCCAACTCTTTGCGTGTCGGCTCCGCCATTTGCTGTGCACGCAATAAGGGACTCGCGATGATAAGGCGAGCGAGATACCCGAAGACTTGAAGAATTTAGCGACATTCTCCGCTTGCTTGATGCCCTTATCGCTTAGAGGGCGTTCGCTATCGTGCAGGGAGGGGGTATCGAGTGCATCGCCGTGACGGAGAAGATAAAGAAGCATGGTTTAAGTGCGGAATGCGGAGTTTCTTATTGCGAATTGCAGATTTCGAAATGCGAAATGAATTGTCGGTTTTTTCGTGGTGTTTCATTTCGCAATCCGCATTTCGAAATCCGAAATCGGATCACTTTTCTTCGAGATTGTACTGCTGGATTTTGGTATAGAGCGTTTTGAGGCTGATGCCGAGCACTTTGGATGCCATGCTTTTATTCCATCCCACCATCTTCAACACGCCGTGAATGTGTTTAATTTCGATGTCGCGCAGTGTAACCGCACTGCCGACCATCTGATCTCCGCTTCCTGCTGCACGTTGCTCTCCCGCAGGACGCATGCCAATCGGGAGGGCGAGGTCATCAATACGGATTGCATTGTTTTGGCACAGAATCGCCGCGCGCTCTATGACGTTTTCCAACTCACGGACATTTCCGGGCCACTCGTATTTTGTCAACAGATCCATCGCTTTCGTGTCGATGCGGATCGGTTCTTTCGTGCGGACGCGTTTCTTCAGGAAATGGTCAACGAGCAGGGGAATATCTTCTTTTCGTTCGCGCAATGGCGGCATATTGAGCGTGATGACATTCAGGCGGTAGAGTAAATCCTCGCGGAAGCGCGTTTCAGCAACCTCGGTTCTAAGGTTCTTGTTCGTCGCGGAAATAATCCGCACGTCCGCATGGAGATTCTTATTGCCGCCCACGCGGCGATATTCGCCGGTCTGCAAGAAGCGCAGGATCTTGGGCTGAATTATAATGCTGATTTCGCCGATCTCATCGAGGAAGAGCGTCCCACCGTTGGCAATTTCCACCAATCCCTGCTTTGTCGCGATGGCGTCGGTGAACGCGCCTTTCTCGTGGCCGAAGAGCTCGCTTTCGATCAGCGTCTCAGGAATCGACGCGCAATTGAGCGCAACGAACGGATAATCTTTATGTAAGCTGTTCTTGTGGAGGAAACTTGCGACGAGCTCTTTTCCCGTGCCGCTTGGTCCCTGGATGAGCACGGCGGAATCGGTTGGTGCGACTTTCGTGCAGAGCTTGAGGACTTCGAGAAATGCAGGGGCCTGACCGACAATCTCCGACGCGTATGCGTGGCGCGCAAGTTCGCTCTTGAGCGCTTTATTTTCGATTGTCAGTCGTTTGCGTTCGAGCGCCCGGTCAATCGTGGCGATCAATTCTTCTGCAGGGTGAGGCTTCGTGAGGTATGTGTACGCGCCCATCTGCATGCACTCCACTGCGCGCTTAATGTCGGCGACGCCCGTGAGCATGATGACTTGCGTATCGAGGTAACGGTCTTTGATGAATTTTAGGACTTCCATGCCGTCGACGCGCGGCATTTTCATATCCAGGAGAACGAGGTCGTACCCTTTTATCTGGAGCTTGTTGATGGCGGCAACGCCGTCGTTCGCGGTTTCAACGGCATAACCTTCATGACCGAGGAGTGTCTTGATGAGGTCGAGGAAGCTGTCTTCGTCATCTACTGCGAGAATGGAAATTCCCTGTTGAGCCATAATCGTAAATGCTTAGTGGATGTCTTACCGTACCGGGAGTGCGAAGAAGAACGTCGTTCCCTTTCCGGCTTCGGACTCGACCCAAATTTTCCCGTTATGAGCTTCGACAATGCGCTGGCAAATAATGAGACCGAGTCCGGTTGTTTGTTTCTTATCTTTCGAATCGGTGACGACGTTGCGATAGCGATTGAAAATGAGCGGCAGCTCTTCCTTCGGAATCCCTTGTCCCGTATTGAACACGGACACCATCAGGAAATTTTGGGGCTGCTGGCCTTCTTCGACGACGAGCGCTACCTTACGCGCTTGCACCACGATGGCGCCTTGAGCCGGCGTGTACTTTACCGCGTTGCTCAAGAGGTTGTGCATCACCTGTTCGATTTTTTGAGAATCGTACTCAATTGGGGGCAGGCCTTCTTCGGAAGAGATGTCTAGGGTAATTTTATTAGACTGTATCGGGACACGGAATTCTTGCGTTATTTTCTGAACAGTGTCGAAGATATTACCGATGCCCTCATTGAGGCGCACGCGGCCACCTTCGAGCTTTGTCAGGTCCATCATGTCGCTCAGCAGGGTTATAACCTTGTCGATAGAGTTGACCATGTAGCCCATCAGCTCTTTCTGGTGGTCGGACAGCGGACCTGCCATGCCCTTCATCAAGTAACCGATGCTTTGCTTGAGTCCAGAAATAGGATTGTGCAGGTCGTACAGTAATCGAGCGGTGTGTTCGGCTTGCAGTTGCCGGATGCGCTCTTCTGAGTCGCGTTTTTTGATAAGCCCGCGCAGTTGGGGTACGAGCTGGTCGAGGTCCACAGGCTTCGTAAGATATTCCTTTGCGCCAAGCTTCATCGCTTCCACAGCCATGCTCACATCGCTCATGCCGGTCATCATCACGACTTCTGTTTGGTTGGAATTCTTTTTGATGAACCGGAGCACCTCAAGCCCGTTCGCGCCGGGCATCTTGATGTCGAGCAGGGCTATATCGAAATCCTTGCCCTGGACTTTTTTAATCGCCTCCAGTCCATCTCCTGCTTGTTCGACGTTGAAGCCCTCGTCCCCAAGCCACGCGGAGATAGTGCCGCGGAGCGAGTCTTCGTCGTCGGCAATCAGTACGTTGATTTTCTCGTCAGCCATAATGATGAGGAACAGTTTGTAATTGACGGTGCGGCTGAAATCTACGTGGAAGTCGACCTGTGGCTGGTATCCCCCGATGCGTCATAGGTCAACGGAGATAATAACGAGATTCGGCTGAAAAGTCAATGAGTATCTCTTGTCAAAACAACTCTCATTCGTGCGGTCAGGACTTACGTCCTGACCGAAAAGCCATTAGTGTCAGGAGGTAACTCCTGACACCACCCAGAGTATCCTTTGCCATTCATATTGAATTTCAAGCGATGCTCTGCTACATTGAAGGACATTCATCCTTAACCAAAAGGTCTATGGCGGCTTACGTTCTTGATGGAGATTCCCTCTCCATTTCAAAACTCGCAGAAATTGTCTATCGCAAAGCTCCGATTGCCCTTGCCCCGCGAGCGCGTAAGAGCATGGCGGCATCTCGCAAGCTCGTTGAAGATTGGCTGCGCGATGGAGAGACGATTTACGGCGTGACGACGGGATTCGGGGAATTCAGCTCCGTTCGCATCAGTGCGGCGGATATTCAACGGTTGCAAGAGAATCTTATCGTCAGCCATTCTGCCGGAGCTGGCGATCCGTTGCCTCGCGATATAGTGCGCGCGATGATGGTGTTGCGTGTCAACGCGCTGGCGAAGGGGTACTCCGGTATCACGTTGCCGACAGTCGATTTGCTGGTGAAGATGGTAAATCGCAACATCATTCCGGTTATTCCCTCGCAAGGCTCGGTTGGTTCCAGCGGCGATTTGGTGCAACTCGCGCATTTAGTATTGGCGATGATGGGGCGCGGACGGGTGTGGAGTAACGGCGGGAGATCTGAGGTGCGGGGGAGAGGTGTTGATTCGTCGATTGCGTTGAGAAAAAATAATCTTAAGCCGGTGAGTCTTACGGCGAAGGAAGGTATCGCGCTCATCAATGGTACCCAGATGATGACGGCATACGCCGGGCTTGCCGTGCAGAAAGCGAATCAGCTTTGCGCGATAGCCGATATCGCCGGAGCTCTCAGCGTAGAAGCGCTTCGTGGAAGCGATACGCCGTTCGATGAGCGCATCCACAAGCTGCGTCCTTATAAGGGCCAATTGACTGTTGCGGGGAATTTGCGGAAGATGATGCAGGGGAGCGAGATCCGCGAATCCCACCGTTACAACGACCCGCGCGTGCAGGATGCATACTCGCTGCGGTGTATTCCGCAGGTGCACGGAGCGTCACGCGATGCAATCGACTACGTGTATGACAAAGTGAGTATCGAAATCAACTCAGCCACCGACAATCCCCTGATTTTTCCGAAAGACCGGGCGCATCTCGAAGGCGGCAACTTTCACGGTCAACCGATAGCGCTGGCGATGGATTTTCTCGCCATCGCGCTTTCGGAGTTGGCAAATATCTCCGAGCGGCGCATTGAGCGGCTGGTGAATGGGTCACTCAGCGGTTTGCCGCGCTTCCTGACGGCGAACGGCGGGTTGAACTCCGGTCTGATGATCGCCCAATACACCGCCGCATCGATTGTCTCAGAGAACAAAGTGCTTTGCCATCCGGCGAGCGTGGATTCGATTCCCACTTCAGCGAATCAAGAAGACCACAACAGCATGGGCTCCATCGGCGCTCAGAAGGCGTGGCGCGTGCTGAAGAACGCTCAGACCGTACTCGCGATTGAATTGCTCTGCGCGTGTCAAGCGCTTGACTTTACGCGTGAGTTGAACGGTGGCAAACCAATGAAAGCAGGCGATGGTTCGGAGGCTGTATATCAATTTATTCGCAAACGTGTCAAGCATCTGGATGAAGATAGGGTGTTGTATGATGATATTCAGAAATCGTTGGGAATGGTGGAGGATGGAAGTGTGTTGGAGACTGTGAGGAGTTTGAAAATAGGGTAGTCCCGCTAAAAAGCAGCGGGATGCAAAAAGCGCATAAGTATTAAGTAGAGAGTAATAAATAAAAATTCCGGTTTAATCTGCTGTTACAGTGTTCTATTATAGATATAGACTATGAAACTCAAAAAAGATTTTCTTCGTTCTCTACCTAAGGTGCTTCTCCACGACCATCTCGACGGGGGGCTGAGGCCGCAGACGGTTATTGATCTCGCTAAGGAGTACAAATACAAAAAACTGCCGATGATGGACGCGGGGGAGTTAGCCGAGTGGTTCCACCGCGGCGCGAACAGAGGCAGTCTGCCGTTGTTTTTGGAGGGCTTCGAGCACACATGCGGGGTGATGCAGACCGAAGAATCGCTCGAGCGTGTTGCGTACGAGATGATGGAGGACATGAAAAACGACGGCGTGGTGTACGTGGAAACGCGGTTCGCTCCCGTTTTTCATACCGACAAGGGATTGCATCTTGAAACGGTTGTCAAATCCGTGCTCAAAGGCTTAGAGCGCGGGAAGAAGGATTTCGGCGTGCAGTACGGCCTAATCCTCTGCGCGCTGCGGCATATGAAGCCGACGGTAACGCAGGAGGTCGCCGAGCTTGCAGTGGATTTCCGCAATCAAGGCGTGGTGGGATTTGACCTCGCTGGCGAGGAAGGCGGCTACCCGCCGAAGAAGCACGTGGATGCGTTTCACTACATCCAGCGCGAGAATTTTAACATTACAATACATGCCGGAGAAGCGTTCGGCAAGGAATCGATTTGGCAGGCGATACAATGGTGCGGCGCACATCGCATCGGGCACGCCACGCGGCTGGTTGAGGATATGAAGATCAAGAACGGAAAAGTCCTTAATATGGGCGCGCTCGCCCAGTTTGTTCTGGATAAGCGCATACCGCTCGAAATTTGTCTGACGAGCAATTTGCACACGGGCGCCATCAAAAAGCTGGAAGATCATCCGTTCTGGATTTATTACCAGTATAAGTTTCGTGTCACGCTCAATACGGACGACCGGCTGATGAGCAACATTACGATGACCGACGAATACCAGGCGGCAGTTGAGACGTTTGGGTTGAAACTTGACGACCTCGAAAAAATCGCCATTAACTCGATGAAGAGCGCGTTCATACCGTACAAGCAGCGCATCAAGATTATTTACGATGTGCTGAAGCCGGGTTACGCGAAGGCAAAGAAGCAGTTGGCAAATTGACGGCTTGATGAGAGAGAGCAAAAGGTCGGAGATCGGAAGTCAGAAGTCCAGGGTCAGAAATCATTGTACTCTGCATGGGATGACAGAATTGTTTTTCTGGCCTCTGATCCCTGACTTCTGACCTCTGCTTTCGTAAGGAGGTTCCCATGAACCACTCGCATATTCACTGGCTTGGGCATGCGGCGTTCCGCATCGAGGACGGCGCGAAGCAAATCTACATCGACCCGTGGAAGCTCCCCGAAGGAAGTCCCAAAGCCGATGTTGTGTTGATCACCCACGCGCATTACGACCACTTTTCGCAGGAAGATATCGCCCGCATCAAAAAAGAGAGCACGGTGTACTTTGCTCCCAAAGATGTAGCATACCAGTTGGAAGGCAATGTGATTACCGTTTCCCCCGGACAAACCTACACACTGGGCGAGATGAAAATTAAAACTGTGCATGCGTACAATATCGGGAAGCAGTTTCACCCTAAGCAGAGTAATTGGGTCGGTTATATCCTCACGCTATCCAACGAGCAGAAAATTTACCATTCCGGTGACACAGATATTACGCCGGAAATGCGGACGGTAGTTGCAGACATTGCACTATTGCCGTGCGGCGGCACGTACACGATGAACGCGAAAGAGGCCGGCGACGCTGCGAATACGTTTAAGCCGCAGGCGGTGATACCGATGCACTGGGGCGACATTGTAGGCGCGAAAGCGGATGCCGAGGGGGTGAAAAAAATGTTCAAAGGAGAGACGATAATTAAAGTACCGGAGCGGGGGTGAAGATGTTAGTGAAACAAGTTGTGTTCAATCAGTGTGCTAAACCGAATAAGTTCCTTTGTGATTATGAGACCTCTCCCTGTCCCTCACCTAAGGGGAGAGAGGACAAAGTCCCTTCCCCTTTTAGGGGAAGGTTAGGATGGGGTCTGCTTTTCAACTTTTTTCGCTTCGATAAGAATCCGATATTAGTTTACTGGAATGGCATTGGCATAACCCTATTGCTGCTTGCAGTTTCCGGTTGCACGAAATCCTACCCTTATCTTTTTCTTACCGACAATTGTCGTTGCGAGGAATACACGTACCACGACCAGCGGCAGCAGTTCGATATTATATTCAAAGCCCACTATGAAGTCGATGAGCGGGTTGTAACGACGGTGGATATTGAATTTCGCAATCACAGCCGAGATACGTTGAGTTTACAACAAGCGTACCTCAAGGGAACGTCACGCAACATCAAGTATCAATACAATAACAAATGGGTGCCGATGCCGTTTGAGGCAATACCGCCGGGAGATAGTTACACCATGACATTTCGGGGAGGTGATACGGAAATGATCTCGGATCCATGGCAAAAAATCGCGGGCGAAAGAACGGTGCTGGAAATTAAATCACTAATGTTGGGTAAAACGATGCTAGACCCGATTCGCGTGGAGTTAGCGCCGACTAACCCAATGCTGCTGATGTGATTATGTTATACTTCTTTTGAGTCCCCCTCCTCGAGGAGGAGGGGGGATTACGTTCTGTGAATATTTTTGTCTTGCCCGTTCTCAAAATCGCTCATAAACGCTATTAGAGCGATTCTCAATGCCGACCCTATGCGAGACTGCACCCGCGAGTTTGGGAAAAATCCAAGCCCGTTTGGGGAATTTCCAAGTGGTTGTAGAATGGACCTGAGAACTAAAAAAGCAGTGTTGTTCGTTAAGGTTGACTTTTTAAGCAGTTTTTAAGGGAATTTATTCCACAGAAGCATGTTCTTGC
>JAKEEG010000043.1 GCA_022616555.1 Ignavibacteriota bacterium
CGTTTCTAGAAACGAGATATATTCGCTGATCGCGCAGAAGGGGGGCGGGCAATTCTCGCGCGAAGTACTGAATCAGGATATCGACGCAATCACAGCATTCTATCGGAATGAAGGTTTTTTGTTTGTGAATATCGATTCCGCTGTCGTTACCTCCGATGATGTGGGACGCGCGGTGGATATCACGCTGCGCATCATTGAAGGGAAGCCGGCGGTGGTGCATTCGTTGGATTTTCGTGGCAACATATCCCTGAGCGCTGAAGAATTGCGTAGCGCAATGGAAACTGCACTTGGAGCAAGATTTCGACAGAGCGTGCTCGAGCGCGACGTCCATGCTGTGCTGCAGCGTTATGAGCGGGCAGGGTATCCTTTTACGAAGGTATCCATCCACAACATCCTAAGCACGGAGGGCGAAGAACAGCACGACGTACAAGTGGTCTTAAGCATTGAAGAAGGGGAGGCCGTGCGGATTACAGAATTTCTCGTCGAAGGCAATACCACAACACGCTATGATGTGATTCTTCGCGAGGCGCGGCTCCAGACGGGCGAAGTGTTTCATCCGGACCTCCCGGTCCGGATTCAGCGTCGCTTGCAACGCACACAGTTATTTTCTTCCGTCACAGTGCCTGCCTTGTTTGTGTGTGAAGATGGCACCGCCGGTTTTTCTGTGCGCGTTGCCGAAGGCAACCCAAACAGGTTTGATGGCGTGGTTGGGTACGTGCCGTCCGTTCGCGCAGGTGAATCCGGCTATTTTACCGGGCTCGCCGATGTGCAGCTTCGGAATTTGTTTGGCACGGGAAGGAAACTTTCCGCTCGTTGGCAACGAGAAAACCAATCGACGCAGGAAATCGAGCTCCGGTACAGTGAACCGTGGGTGGCGTCTTATCCCGTCAACGTCGAAGCAGGGTTCTTCCAGCGTCAACAGGATTCCTCGTACGTACGGCGCTCGTACGACATTGAAGCGGAATTCATGCTGACAGAAGAATTCCGTGTTGGTGCATCGCTTGCTCAACAGGATGTTATTCCTTCGGAAGGCGGCGCAGGCTTTGTAGTTTCGGAGAGTCAAACGACAACAATTGGCGGATTTCTTTTCTACGATTCCCGGGACGACGCTCTCACACCCACACAAGGATTCGTGTGCAGAATGGATTATCGGACTGGCGCGAAAAAGCGAGTGCTTGGGCAGTCAACGGCGTCCAGTAACACGCAACGCTTTGGCTTGGATTTCGAGTATTATCTTTCTGTTGTCTCTCGGCAAGTGCTTGCAGCTTCAGTCCATGCTCGCGAGTTTCGCTCGGGCGGAATGGAGATCAGCGACCTCTTTCGTATAGGAGGCGCGAACACATTGCGCGGCTATCGGGAAGGGCAATTTCTTGGCTCCCGCATCGCGTGGTCGAATATCGAGTACCGATTCCTCGTTTCTCCGCGCTCGTTTTTTTATCTCTTTGCCGATGCGGGGTATGTTTCCAGTCCGGATCTTGGCGCAACAGGTTCTGCCGCAATTGACCAAACGAAAGTAGGCTACGGCGCGGGGCTGCGAGTTGATACTTCGCTCGGCTTGATCGGCGTCAGCCTTGCGTTGGGCGAGGGCGATACCTTCAGCACGGCAAAACTTCATTTAAGATTGGTGAATGAGTTTTGATACGAGTTTCCAAAAAATGGGGCAGAATATTTGCTTAGCTTTTTCCCCTCCTGACAAAGGAGGGGTGTCCCGACGTTTTTTGTCGGGACGGGGAGGTTACTGCTGAATGACTGAGGTTTTCAACAAGCCAGAAACCAAGCGCTTGCGCAGAATGCTTCGTAATAATATGCCCGAAGCTGAAGTAATTCTTTGGTCGAGGCTCAAAAGCAAGAAGGTCTTGGGATGCAAGTTCCGGAGGCAATACGGAGTGGAATTGTATTCAATTGATTTCTATAGTCCCGAGGTTCATCTTGCTGTCGAAGTTGATGGAGAAAGTCATTTTCATGGTAATGCGGAGGAAAGAGATCAAGTGCGACAAGGTCTTATTGAGCGGCATAAAATTACATTTTTGCGATTTTCCAATGATGAAGTTAGGAAAAATATCGACGGCGTAGTAGCAGCGATTGAAGAGAAGATAAAAGAGTTAAGAAGAAACCCCCTGCGACGATAAAACTGTCGCGTCCCCCTTAGACAGGGGGACAATAAAACAAAAGTGATCGTGTACGGTCTTGTTCCCCTCCTGACAAAGGAGGGGTGTCCCGCTGTTTTCCAGCGGGACGGGGTGGTTACTTTCTGTGGCAATGTGCGTGACAACTATTTATGCAAAACATCGGTAGCAAACTTAAAGCCTACTTTGAAGTCGCGCGCCCCGGAAATCATATCATTGGGGTGTTAACCATTATCGCCGCCGCATTTTTGGCTGGCGCGGAACTAAGCCAGTGGGCGCGTATCTTGCTTGCCGCGCTCAGCGCCTCGCTCGTGGCCGCTGGGGGTTACGCGATCAATGATTTTTTCGACGTTGAGATTGATAAAGTGAACCGGCCCGACCGCCCACTGCCGCGCGGCTCGCTGAGCAAGGAAGAAGTGTGGTGGATGTGGCGGTTGTGTTCCGGCGCGGGGGTCGTTGCCGCGGCGTTCGTCGGTCCCTACGCGCTTGCCGTTGTGATATGTTGGGTTATCTTGCTATATTTTTATAGTAAACGGTTCAAGCGCAGCGTGCTACTCGGCAATCTCATGATCGGATTTGCCACTGGGCTCGCGTTCATCTACGGCGGGGTTGTTGCCGGAAACATTGGGCTGTCTCTCATACCTGCGGCATTCGCGTTTCTTGTCAATCTGGCGCGGGAGCTTGTCAAAGACATCGAAGACGCCGAGGGCGACGCTCGGGACAAGGCCGTAACACTGCCCGTGAAACACGGCACGCGACCGGCTCTCGTGCTTGCCTCGCTGACGTTGTTGATCCTCATCGGCACGACGCTTGCGGCGTACCGGTGGGGAGGGTACAATCTGAGTTATCTCGCAATCGTGTCGCTGGTTGACCTTTCGTTCATTTGGGTGATTGTTTCCATGTGGCGGAACGCCGCCCCGAAAAACATGCACGTGTTGAGTAACGTGCTGAAAGTTGATATGCTTGTCGGTCTCATTGCCATTTATATCGGGTCTGCTACGTGAAAGACCTCACCGCCGAACGCACATACTGGCAGCGGGGCATCGAGTACCTCGCCGGCGTCGATGAGGCGGGGCGCGGACCGCTGGCGGGTCCGGTGGTTGCCGCGGCAGTAATTTTTCCCAAGGACGTATTCATTGACGGTGTTGACGACTCGAAAAAGCTTTCGGAAAAGAAGCGGGAAGCATTGGAAGTCGAGATTCGGCGGCAAGCAGTGAGTATAGGCGTCGGTATTGTGGAGCATGACGTCATCGACCGCATCAATATCTATCAGGCGTCGATCCTCGCGATGCGCAAAGCGCTGGACGCGCTGGATATTCGACCGCAGTTTGTTGCCGTGGACGGCAATAGCTTTACGCACGACGCGCTGCCATACGAAAACATCATCGACGGCGATGCGAAAGTGTTTACCATTGCCGCCGCGTCCATTATTGCTAAAGTCACGCGGGATAAGATGATGCTCGACTATCACGCACAGTATCCGGCATACGGCTTTGCAAAGCACAAGGGCTACGGGACAAAACAGCATCGCGAGGCCATCAAAGAACACGGTTTATGCGATATCCACCGAAGAAGTTTCCACGTGAAGCTTGGATAAGAACACGACGATACGGCTTAATCGAAGAAAACGTGGCGCGGAAGGCGAAGCGCTCGCCGCTAGTTTCCTTGAGCATAACGGTCTGAAGATTCTCCAACGCAACTATCGCTACGAGCGCGGCGAGGTGGATATAGTGGCAGAGGACGGCGATGAGCTTGTATTTGTGGAAGTCAAGGCACGACGCACGAAATCGTACGGCGACCCGGAAGAATCCGTGACGCCGAAAAAACAACAGCAGATTCGCACCGTCGCGGAAGGGTATTTATTCGAGCACAACATCGACGGCAAGGCGTGCAGGTTCGATGTTGTAGGAATTTTCTTTCGCAACGGCAAACCGGAAATTAATCATCTCAAGAACGCATTTTAATACATGGCCATCTTGGATAAGCACACAGCACTCTATACGGATTTCTATCAACTGACAATGGCTCAGGGGTATTTCCTGAGCGGCAAGGCGGATTCGCGGGCGGCGTTCGATTACTTCTTCCGTGAGAACCCATTTGAAGGCGGATACGTCTTGTTTGCCGGACTGAGCGACGTGCTCGACGCACTGCAACAGTTCCGCTTCGGTCAGGATGATATCGACTATTTACGCAGCGTTGGTTTGCAGGAGCCGTTTCTGAAGTACCTCAGCGCTTTTCAGTTCCGCGGCGATGTTTCTTCTGTTCGTGAAGGCGAAGCGGTGTTCCCGCTCGAGCCCATCGTCCGTGTTGAGGGGAATATCATAGAATCCCAGGTTATCGAAACGCTTCTGCTCAATTTTTTGAATTTCGAATCTTTGATTGCGACGAAGGCATCGCGCATCAAGCACGCCGCCGGCAACAGGCGGGTGGTCGACTTTGGCCTCCGGCGGGCGCAGGGGCTCGGCGGCATCCTTGCCAGCAAAGCGGCAATAGTCGGCGGGGTCGAAGCGACGTCCAATGTCTATTCTGCGTTCCAATGGGGGCTTGAAGTGACGGGCACGCAGGGGCATTCGTGGATCCAATGTTTTGACACCGAGCTTGCGGCGTTTCGCAAGTTCGCGGAGATTTTCCCGGAGCGTTGCGTGTTGTTGGTCGACACCTACAACACGTTGAAAAGCGGCGTCCCCAACGCCATCACAGTCGCCAAAGAGCTGGAGCAGCGGGGCAACCGCTTGCTGGCGATTCGCCTGGATAGCGGCGACCTCGCCTATCTCGGCAAGCATGCCCGTGCCTTGCTGGACGCGGCGGGTTTGCAATACGTGAAAATCGTTGTCTCCAACCAGCTTGATGAATATGTTATACGCAGTCTTCTGGAGCAAGGCGCGCCAATCGACGTTTTTGGCGTTGGGACGCATCTTGTGACTGGAAAAAATTCTCCCGCGCTCGACGGCGTGTACAAACTTAGCGTGTACGACAACAAACCGCGGTTGAAGTTCTCGGAAAATTTCACGAAAACCACACTGCCCGGCTTAAAGAAAATCCTGCGCTTCTCTGATAATGGGGATAAGTTTTATGCCGACGCAATAGTGTTAGACGACGAGAACCGGGTCGAGAGTATTGTCCACCCATTTTTCCCGGAGCAGAAAAGCGCTATCGAACGGCTCAAGAGCGAGCCTCTACTACAAACCGTGATGAAGAATGGCAAGCCGGTGAACGGCCTCGTTCCGCTTAAGGAAACTGTGGCGTATGCGCGGGAGCGGCTCAGCAAGCTCTCGCCAGAGCACCGCCGGTTTGAGTTCCCGCATGTGTATAAAGTTGGTATCAGTCAGAAGCTGATGACCCTGCGTTCTCAATTGATGGAAGATATTCAAAAAACAATCGGTCAAGGAGGTGCGAAGTAATATGAAGGCGTTGTTGGTAGTCGATGTGCAGAATGATTTCTGTCCGGGCGGCGCGCTTGCAGTTCCGGAAGGCGATAAAGTCGTTCCGGTCATCAATAAACTGCTCGAAAAATTTTCGATTGTCGTTGCGTCTAAAGACTGGCACCCGCATGAGACTGTGCACTTCCAAAAGTGGCCTGTCCACTGCGTGCATAATTCGAAGGGCGCTGAATTTCACCCGGATTTAAACTCGGTGAAAATCCAACAGGTATTTCTCAAGGGCACGAGCAACAAAGACGACGGGTATTCGGCATTCGAAGCGACCAACCTTGATTTAGTGAAATATCTCAAGAACAAGGATGTTACGGAGCTGTACGTCGTTGGGCTGGCGACGGATTATTGCGTCCGTGCCTCGGCTCTCGATGCGATGCAGCAGGGGTTTAAGACGTTTGTGGTCCGTGATGCTGTGGCGGCGGTGAACGTCAACCCAGGTGACGACCAAAAAGCTTTTGATGACATGACACGTGGGAAGGTTGTGCTGATTACTTCTGGCGATGTTAAGTAATAGTTGTGGTGCGTTGCCAAAGCACTGGGGCGATTTTTATCATAAGATTTTCCCCTCCTGACAAAGGAGGGGTGTCCCGACGTTTTTTGTCGGGACGGGGAGGTTACTCTTTGGCTCATCTTGTACAACAACAGGAATACTCAATCCATGAATCTTGCTCTCTTGTTATTACTTTCGTTGACGGCTTTAGCGCTGGGGTATTGGTTCTACGGTAGAAAAGTAAGCCGCCTCTTGGGCGTCAATCCGGAAAACCCGACACCCGCCACGAAGATAAACGACGGGGTGGATTATGTACCCACGAGGCCTGCAATATTGTTCGGACACCACTATGCTTCGATTGCAGCGGCGGGACCAATTGTTGGTCCAACGCTCGCGGTCTTCTACGGAGTTGTGCCCACCTGGCTCTGGATCATCCTCGGCGTTATTTTTATCGGCGCGGTGCATGATTTTAGCGTGTTGTTTGTCAGTGCGCGAGAAGGCGGAAAATCCATTGCCGAGATTGCCCGCAAAACTCTTGGCAAAAAGGGATTCATCTTTTTTGTCGCATTTGCAATTCTGTTATCTATTCTCGTAACTGCCGCGTTTCTTCAGCTTGCCGCGGTTGCGTTGACCTCAACGTACCATCTTGAGGGACTAAACCTTCCCATCGACCAGTCGATGATTCGCACTGACATTATCGACGGGCAGCATTACGCGAAACTGGGCGGCATCGCCTCCACCTCTGTTGTTATCATTACGCTGCTCGCACCGTTCATGGGCTACCTCCTCTACCGCAAGAACATGAACATCGGGCTCATGAGTGCCCTGGCTCTTGGCATCACTCTGCTTTCCGTCATCATCGGTTTTGAAATGCCTGTTACCTTAGACCCTGCGACGTGGATGGTGATCCTGAGCGTGTATATGATTTTCGCCGCATGGCTGCCGGTGTGGTTGGTACTGCAGCCACGGGATTTCATCAACGTACACTTTTTGTATATCGGTTTGTTTGCAATGTTCTTTGGCGTGTTGCTGAGTGGGTTTCAGGGTTTCTCTACAGATGCGCCCGCGTTCAATTTAGGGGCGGATAGTGTGTCTGCATTAGGATGGACATGGCCCTTCCTTTTTGTCACGATCGCCTGCGGGGCGTGTTCCGGCGCGCATAGCTTGATTGCCAGCGGCACGACATCTAAACAACTCGCCAACGAAAAGCACGCCGTAACCATCGGCTATGGCGGAATGCTGCTTGAAGCCGTTCTCGGCATACTCGTGACGCTCTGTATCATCGGTGGATTAGGTTTTGCTGAATACCGCTCACTCGTATGGCCCACAAACGCGGCGGGTAATTTCACTACCGGTAACGCGCCGCTCGCGTTCGCGTTGGCAGTTGGCAAAACGCTCGACCTCGGCATGGGCATCCCAACGATTTACGGGACAATCTTCGGCATCCTGGTACTCGAAGGTTTCGTCATCACCACCATCGATACCATTATCAGACTTGAGCGCTATCTGTTCGAAGAGCTCTGGGCGACGCTTTTTGACAAAGTGCCAGCAATACTTCAAAACAAAGCCTTCAACAGCGCTCTTGCCGTTGGGCTGATGATGCTCTTCGGGTTCACCAACGCATACCAGACTATTTGGCCAATTTTCGGGACCGCGAACCAACTCCTTGCTGCGCTTGCGCTCATAGCTGTCACCGCTTGGCTGGTGCAGAAAGCCCGGAAGGCGTACTTCACAGCCATACCTGCGGCGTTCATGGTGCTCACGACTATTGCCTCGCTCGTCTTACTGCTCATTCGGTACATAGATCGCCGGTACTGGGCGCTGGCTGTCACGGACGTCGTTCTCCTCGTGCTCTCCATAGGCGTGATTGTGATGACATTCCAGTATGTTTACAAGTTCCGAGCTGGTTTGGCAATCGAGAGCCAAACGCCTAAATAGCTTTGCTTTAAAACCGCATGAAATTGTAGAAATTACATTCTTAGACCTGCAAAATGCCCTAAATTCCTTATAATTCAGGGGTATTTAGCGGCACAGCCGTTGTGCTTCTCTTGGTAGAACTTTTCAACGAAGGAGAAGTCAATGGTCGCTACACCCTCAAATTTAACTCTCTGGAACCCAGGGAATCCCTTACCCAGCGGAAATACCCAAAAGCAAGAGCCGCGCTTTTCCAACCACGCCTTTCAATCGTTGTGGGAAAACTCGATTGACGGCTTGGCTCTTACGGACAGTGACGGAATCTTCGTCAACGTTAACCAAGGCTACTGCCAGATTTTCGGTAAGAGCAAAGACGAGCTCATTGGCCAGCCGTTTTACGTGGTATGGGATGGTGGGGAGCGCGCCCAGCGTTTGCAAGACGCTTACAAAAAGCGGTTCGCAGCAAACAAGCTGGAAACGCACGTAGAGCGGCGTCTGAAACTTTGGTCGAGCGAACAGATCGATATAGAAGCATCCGGCTCGTTTGTCGAATCCGACGACGGTCAGAAGCTGCTTCTCACCGTGATTCGGAATATCACCCGGCGGAAACAAGCTGAAGCCTCACTTCGCAGAAGCGAAAAGCGATTCCACGATATTTTTGATAATGCCGTGCAGGGCATGTTTCAAAGTACCCCGGATGGGCATTTGATTGCGGCGAACCCCGCTCTTCTCAAGCTCTTAGGTTATTCTACGTTTGAGGAAATGGCCGCTGTCAACATGTCGTCCGTTTATGTGAATGCGGAAGACCGCATGATGCTGGGCGAGCTCTTGAAAGCGAAAGGGTATTGCTCAAATATCGAATTGCAGCTCAAGCGAAAAGATGGCAAGGTCATAACGGTATGCGAACACTCCCGCGCGATCAAAAATGAGTTTGGTGAAGTCGTCGAGTACGAAGGCATCATTGAAGACATGACCGTGCGGAAGGCGTTGGAGAAAAAACTTGACCAATACCTCACAGCGCTAAAAGCTTCTGAGGATTCGCTCAAGACTCTCAATGCTCAGAAGGACAAGCTGTTTTCGATTCTCTCGCACGATCTGCGCTCGCCGTTCAGCAGCATCATCGGGTTTACGAAAATCCTTCAAGAGGAACGAGAGACATTAAGTGAAGAAGAGCAAATAGAGTTTCTCGGCTTCATTCGTCAGGCTGCTGAACAGCAGCTCGGGCTTGTCAACAAACTGCTGGATTGGTCTCGCTTCGAGACGGGCAGAGTCACGGTTGATATGAAGGAAATCAAGCTTGAAACCATCGTGCAAAAAAGCATAGATGGCGTGCAGGGCATCGCGAAACCAAAAAATATTCATCTCAGCTCCACCCTGCGTCCGAACCTTATCTCGCGCGGCGATGAGCAGATGCTGATGCAAGTGTTCAGCAACCTCGTCAGTAACGCATTGAAGTTTACTCCCCACGGCGGCAGCATCACGGTGAACCTCGCGGAAGAGACGAATGACGCGTGGGTCGTCGGTGTCAATGATACCGGCGCGGGAATACCGAAACAGGATTTGAAGAAGCTGTTTAAAGTTGAAGAAAAGTACACGCGTGAGGGATTGGACGGCGAAAAGGGTACTGGTCTTGGCTTACCCGTCGTCTATGAAATCGTGCAAAAGCATTCGGGCAGTATCACTGTAGAAAGCGAGGAAGGGAAGGGCACAACGTTCTTCGTCAGGCTGCCGAAGTATTCTGCCGTTGAAGGCGTCAAAGTGATGGTTGTGGATGACGAGAATGGCGTCCGCACACTCCACTCTCGATACGTGAAACGCGCGGTTCCCGACGCGACGGTCATTTACGCCGCTAATGGTGAGGAAGCGTTGGAGCTTGCCCGGAAGTACCATCCTACCGTTGTCGTGAGCGATTACGCGATGCCGAAAATGGACGGTTTTGAATTCTTGACAGCACTGAAAAAAGATGAGAACTTGAAGGCCATTCCGGTTCTCATCATCACGGGCGAGGACTCAGCCGCGAGCAAGGATGCGCTCCGCATCGCTGGCGCCCAAGCAGTCTTGAGCAAGCCGATTGCGCCTGAAAAGTTGGAAGAAGTGCTGCTTCAAGCACTCTGTCAAACCAAACAAAAAGCCCAATAGTTGCACCGCCAAAGGCGTACATAGACGCCTCCTTCGAATCCCGGCTGTGCGTTCTCTTCAGCCGGGGTTTTTTATGTTGAAAACTCTGCTGGCAGTTGCAACTCAACTCAGTTTTTAGCTATTTGAGTAGGCAATTGAGATTAACCCTATGAACAAGCCCTACTCCATACTGGTTGTCGACGATTCCCCGCACATGCGCATTCTCATATCTAGGCTGCTAAAGAACCGGGGATTTGAAAAAGTGGAATCCGCTGAAAACGGTTTGCGCGGTTTGGAAAAATTCAAGACGCTCGACCCTGAGGTCGTTTTCCTGGACGGCATCATGCCGGAGATGGATGGCTTGACGGTGCTTCGCGAAATCAAAAAAATCGACCCGGAAACGATCGTGGTGATTACCACGTCGCTTTCCGACCGGGAGAAAGTGTTGGAATTTAAAACGGCAGGAGCAAACCACTATTTGCTCAAACCGTTTGAAGACAATAAATTCGACGAAACGCTTCAAAAGGTAGTAGCTACACTCGAACAACGCACAGCGAAAGGTTGACGATGGATTGCACACGGTGTTCGACACCCAACGATGATATCCGGAAGTACTGCCGCTCCTGCGGCACTCCGCTCGGCAGGCTCTGCGACCGTTGCGGAACTGTGAACATGAATGACGACAAATTCTGCGGCGTCTGCGGGTTTGCCCTCATCGCCTCGCTGAAACCGAACGAGAAAAGTAACTCGCTTGTCGCGGGAATTCCCCGCTAGTATTCCGCAAGTGAAATCGATGAACTGCTCTTGTTGCGAAGTGAATTAAAACCAGGGGAAAAGACCTCCACGGTGCTCTCGCAAAATGAAATCGACAACCTTTTTGGATAATCCGCGATGACCGTCGAAGACCAGCATTTTCTGAACCGGCTTGTTGCTTTGGGGATTTTACCGGGCGACCTCGTAAAGGCGAAGAACTCGCAATTAGAGCATTCCGTTCGCGAGAAGGGGATGACACGCGCGCTGATCGAGCAATTCGGCTTGTCGGAAAATGCCGTTGCCGACGCCATTTGTAAGGAGTCCGGTTTCGGGAAAATGTTGATCGTCAACGAAATCGAAACCGCTCCCACCCAGTTATTGACCGAGGACGAGATTCACACCTACCGTACGGTGCCGATCTTTTGCATCGGGCTCGAGCTTACGATGGCGTTCACCGACCCGCCAAGCAGGCAGCTTCGTACCCATTTGCAGAAGATGACCGGTTTCCAGATTCTCCCAGTCATCACCACTGTATCTGATTTCGATGCTGCGGTGAAAAAATACCGCGGTACAGTGGACCGAGTCCAGCGTATAGGCTCAACCGTTGACCTTGAGAAATACGACATCCGAAAGTCGGTAACCCCGGGGCGAGCGGCGATATCCGAAAAAGAAGCCGACGCGACTATCGCCCAGCTTGTGGACGAACTGCTTCTGCGGGCGGCAAAAATGGGAGCGAGCGACATCCATATCGAGCCGGCAGAAGATGAGTTGATGATCCGCTTCCGCATCGACGGTATGCTTCAGCGCATACTTTCTCTTCCCACTGCATACCATAAAGGGATGATCTCGGTCATTAAAGCGAAATCAGGTATGGACATGTTCGAGCGTTCCATCCCACAGGACGGAAGAATGACCCTGAATGCCGCCGACCGTGTGTTCGACGTACGTGTCAACAGCTTGCCGATGCTGCTCGGCGAGAAAATCGTCCTTCGCCTCTTGGGCAAGACGGCGATGATGACGAACCTGGAGAACCTTGGATTTTCCCAGAAGAACCTGGACATGTTCAGAACACTGATGCGCCTGCCAAACGGCATTATTTTAGTTACTGGACCCACCGGCAGCGGCAAAACAACCACGTTGTATTCTGCGCTCAATGAGATGAAAGACATTGGCAGGAACATTACAACTGTAGAAAATCCTGTGGAGTACAAACTGCCCCTCATCAATCAGGTGCAGGTCAACGCCGATCGGGGCTTGACGTTTGCCTCCGTGCTGCGGGCGATTTTACGGCAGGACCCGAACGTCATTCTAGTCGGCGAAATCCGTGACGCCGAAACCGGTATCATTGCCACGGAAGCCGCCTTAACAGGCCATTTGGTGCTCAGCACGCTTCACACAAACGATGCCATCGGTGCTATTTCGCGTTTGGTGAACCTCGGTGTCGCATCGTTTTGGGTAAGCGCATCGGTTATCGGTGTGCTCGCCCAGCGCCTTGTGCGAAAAATCTGCGAGCGCTGTAAGGAAGAATATACGCCGGAGGCATCGGTTCTTGAATCCTTCGGGTTATCGAACCTGCCGAAGGATGTTACGCTCTTTCGCGGAAGAGGATGCTCATTTTGCAACGGCGTTGGATATAAGGGCAGGATGGCAATCCATGAAATTCTTATTCTCACCGAAGAAATGCGCGATGTGATCTACGGAGAAGTCACGACGACGAAACTGCGCAACCTCGCCATGGCGAACAATTTCCAGGATATGTATTTCGATGGGTTGCGCAAGGCCCTCGCCGGCATCACCACGCTTGAAGAAGTCCAACGAGTCGCCCGCCGAGCGATTTAAACAGCTGATGTAATCTTAAAAAAAGCTTGTCATGCCTGCAGATTTTAAGCGGGCAACCACCTGTTGGATTCCCGATAAAAGCATTCGGGAATGACACGTACAGGGTATTTTTGTTGAGATGCTTATTCGCAATATCATATTGTAACATGATTCATTGTTGGAAACAGCCCAGCTTTTTGTAGAATTTACAGGTTGTGTAGTCCGCCCCCCGTCAGTATTCAATGAAAAAAGCAGGTATTTACTGGCATATCGCTTGACCTCTTTATTGAGACACAAAAGTGATGTAGCTGTCTCAAACTAAGGAGAGTAAGCAATGCAAGCCCTTCGTATTGTAGAACCGCCCGGATTATACGACGCCTATCCGATTCGCCAATCGGCAGTTCGAACGCGCAACCGCGGAGCGATGCTATTCCGTAGTACCACCAGCGTTCTCCAGTCTGTCTGGGAACACACCGTCGATGGGATGGTGGTAACGGATGGTGAAGGGATGGTCATAGCCGTCAATAAGGCGTTCTGTGCGCTTGTCGGTATGCAGGAGCACGAGTTGGTGGGGAGGTCCTATACCGCGTTCAGCGCCATGCGTCATGGCCGTGAGGAAGGTTTGCGAGCGTACCAGCGCAATTTCAAAATCGCGCGATTGCGAAATACTTCGAGAAGCGCTTCATCACGAATGACGGCAGGGAAATCGATGTGGAAATTGCCAATTCGTTTGTGGAAGGCGAGGACGGCGTTGTGTTGCTGCTCGGTGTGTACCGCGATGCGACGCGCAGGAAGGAAGCCGAACGTAAACTAGCGCGCAGTGAAAAAAATTTCCGCGAACTGTTCGATAAGTCCGTGCAGGGGATGTTTCAAGTCTCAGCGAACGGCAAACTCATTAACGCGAACCCGGCTCTGCTGCGGCTGCTCGGCTACTCTTCGCTTGACGAGCTTCGCCAGGTTGATATTGCACATGACATTTATATTAATCCGCGGGACCGGGAGCGGCTGATGGATTTGTTGCTCACGCACGGGTTCTGCCGCGACGTTGAACTCCAGCTTAAACGAAAAGACGGCACACGGATCACTGTATTGGAGCATTCTCGCGTCATCAAAGACGACAACGATAATCCGGTACTCTTTGAAGGAATTTTGGAAGACATTACGGACCGGAAGGAGCAGGACAGGAAACTTCGAGAATCCGTCGATGCGCTGAGGGTTTCTGAAGAGTCGCTTGCAGAGTCGAATGCCCGGAAAGACAAACTGCTCGCGGCTCTCTCGCACGATATACGTTCTCCGCTCGGCAGCATCCTTGGGTTCTGTGACTTGCTTATTCAAGAGGGCGAAAAACTGTGCAAAGACGAGCAACAGCAATTCCTCGGGTTTATCCGGGATGCAGCTCAGAGCCAGTTGAAATTGATCAACGAGTTGCTGGAAAAACCGATGCAAAAGTCCGCAGCGCAAGAAAGCAATGACTCGGTCACAGACCTTGCTGAAATGGGTAGCAGGACGTTTGAGTTGTTGAAATCCGTGGCAAAACAGAAACACGTTGAGCTGCTGATGAATATTCCAACGCACACAGTCATCTCTGCAAACCGCCAGCTTGTTCTGCAGGTGATGAATAATCTTGTGAGCAACGCGTTGAAGTTCACACCCGGTGGCGGCAGTGTGGCATTGTCCCTTGCCGGCGAGACAGAAAAAGACGTTACGGTCGCGGTGAGTGATACGGGTATCGGGATGAGTTCCGAAGATACCGCAAGACTGTTCGCAGGCAAGGAAATTCAATCTCGAACAGGACTCTCAGGAGAAAAGGGAAGCGGCGTTGGCTTGCGGTTATGTGCCGATATCATGAATGAAGTCGGCGGAGAAATAAGTGTTACCAGCGAAGTTGGGAGAGGGACAACATTCTTCCTCCAATTTTCAAAGCTGCCCGAAAGCGGTCAGGCAAATGTGATCGTTGCCGACGACGATGCCGGTGTCCGCGCACTCCACACGAAATATATAGCACGAGCTTTCCCCGGCGCGCGGATTTTGCAAGCGGAAGACGGGCAGAAAGCGTTGGAGCTGATGTTCCGGCACAAACCGAAGATTGTGTTCTCGGACTATGCTATGCCGAAGATGAACGGCCTAGCACTCATCGAAGCGGCACGGCGGCATGAGGAAATCCAGAACATTCCAATTGTCATAGCGACGGGACATGATTCATGGGCGACATTGGATGCTCTGGAATCTGCCGGGGCACACGAGGTGGTCGCCAAGCCTGTCTCGCCGATGAAGTTCGAAACGATCCTTCGCTCGATGCTCTCTCAAGAGAAAGAGAAGAATTGAATGGCGGGAGCGTTGCTATTGCGCTGTTATTTCGGATTCGCCGGGTTGCTGAGTCCGGAAGGTGTGTAGCAAACCGTCAACCTGCTGAATGAGTTTCTTCTTCTCCACCCTTGGTGCGAAGATTGAGCCGTCCACGAGAAAGATTCGCCTGGTCTCCGGGTCGTAAAATGTATAACTGACGAACGGCCCGCCGCCCGTTTTATTGCTAAATCTCCAGTTTCCCCGCAATTCGTACGCGAACCGCCCCAGAAAATCTACCTGCCGTATTTCCAAATTGTAAGGTGCAATCTCCACATACGCATCGTCTTCGATGGTGCGGAGGAATTTCCGTGTAATCGCGTTGCGCAACTTAATTGCAAACTCATCAGTCAAAATATCGGGTTGCGCCGTATCGATCCAGTGGACAAATATCCATCGCTCCATATCCGCAGGCGTTGCTCGTCGCATCCAGAAAAATCGTGCGTTTGCGGAATCGATCGCGACGTCGTAATCATGTTGTACCGTCATTGTCCAGTTGTAGCGGGCCAGAAGGCTGTCTGTGATCTCGTGCTTATTATATTTATCCTCTGCCTGGATGGAGGAAAGCTCGCGCTTGAGCGTCATGTTGCTAAAGTAGTAGAGCAGGTCGGCAGAACGGCTTGCAATGGCTGCGCGCAGAGCTGAGAGGGTTGGTGCGGTCAGATACATGGAAATCTGCAGTCTAGCGTGTACATCAAACTTGGTGAAGACAAATTCCCCTTGATCTTCCACAAGCCGGCGCACAGTCGAATCTAATGCGGCGCCGAGGTAATCGGCAACCGGACCTTCTCCCTCGAGGGGTGCGACAACGAGCCTGTTCTTATGCGTAAGAAATTGGTCGAACTGCGAAAAATCCACGCGGCGCAGAATGAACCATTCTTCTGGCTGGGGCGTGAATACGGTGTCCTCGAATGTTTCCTTCAACACACTTTCAAGAGCGCTCCAGGTTGTGTCGTCCGCAAAGACGATGATCTCATCACCCTCGCCTGTTGCCAATGCCTTGGGCGTATCGCAAGCGAGCGAGAGGGTAATCAGCAACACAACCATGCCGAGAACAGCGAAGTGTTTCACGTGCAATCCTCCAAACTTCTAAACAAATACTGCAAGGTCAATTGATGGGAGTAGCAAAGCATAGAGCAGCCACATCACCGCGCAGATACTTAGCGGGACCGAAAGGTTATCGTCAAGCCGCAAGGGTGCGGACTCGGCAGCGGTTCCCACCGCAGCGCCAACGACGCCGATGAGATACTCAAGCGGCAATCCCGCTATTTTCGGGGTAACAAGAACGACAAGGACTGCCGTGACGAAGAATGCCGTCGACCCTTCCAAACTTTTTTCGAGAAAGGGACGTTTGCCGAACCGTCTTCCAACTAACGCCGACGTTGTGTCTGAAATAATGAGAATGGAGAGCGCCGTAATGACAAGAAGTTTTGGAAAGAGAAATACGCACAGCGTCGAGGCGATGAGCACGTAGGTGGCGCCGTTCAGGCGTTTATCGAGCTTGTCCTGCTCATGCTTGCGGAGAAGCCAACCGAACCAGCGGTAAAACAACTCAGCGGTGGGCTTGTGAAAAAAACGCGCAATATCCACGACAAGGAACCACAGCGTCATGGGAACTAACAGCTGGAGGGCAAGCTCCCGGGTGATAAACAAGTAGATAATGGGGATGGACAGCGAACACAGGTGGATGGTCTTCCGAATCAGCTCCGTGCGGTAGGCAATCGTTGCCGCTTGCTGTAATTCATTGTGTAAGGTGTTCTGGTTCGGTTCTGCCTGCGCGTCCGGAGGTGAGCTCATTCCGCCTTGCCGCTCGCTCATGGTCACTTTTTCTGTTTTGCCTGGTCGGTTGATAGAGTCTCCGCCGTCGGCGCCACGGTAACGCCGGGGGACTGAGCCTTCGATTGTGTCATCGGCTGTCCGTTTTTCCTCTTGTCCATCGGCGGCAGCTCTTCTCCGCGCATAATCTTGTCGATTTCTTCGGAGTCGAGAATCTCTCGCTCTAACAAAGCATTCGAAAGCCGGTGGAGCAAGGAGATGTTCTCCCGCAAGATTTTCTCGGAGCGTTTCATCGCGTTGACGACGATTTTCTTTACTTCCGAGTCGATCTCAATCGCTGTTTCTTCGCTGAAATTTCGCGTCTTCGTCACTTCACGGCCGAGGAATAACTCTTCTTCTTTTGCCCCATACGAGAGGGGACCGAGCTTATCGCTCATGCCCCATTCGCAGACCATCTTACGGGCGATGTCCGTTGCGCGTTCGATATCATTGCCCGCGCCTGTCGTGAGCTGGTTAAAGATAATCTTTTCCGCAGCCCGCCCGCCGAGAGCGTAGGTGATCATCGCTTCCAGGTACTCGCGCGAGTACGTATGCTTCTCATCTATCGGCAGGTAGGTGGTGACGCCCAGCGCTCTGCCACGCGGGATAATCGTCACCTTGTGCACGGGGTCGGCTTCCGGTAAAAACTTGGCGACCAACACGTGTCCTGCTTCGTGGTACGCGGTAACTTTTTTCTCGCGGTCGGAGATAATCAACGATTTCCGCTCCATACCCATCATCACTTTATCTTTCGCCGCTTCGAAATGTTTCATGAAGACCATCTTCTCGTTCTCTCGCGCTGCAAGTAAGGCCGCTTCGTTGACAAGGTTCGCAATGTCCGCACCGGAAAGTCCCGGCGTTCCTTTTGCCAGAATTTCGACTCGTACATCGTCTGCCAGAGGGATGTGTTTCGTGTGCACGCGGAAAATACCCTCGCGTCCGTTGAGGTCCGGGCGATCGACGACGACCTGGCGGTCGAACCTGCCTGGCCGCAGCAACGCCGGGTCGAGGACGTCCGGCCTATTGGTGGCGGCAATAATGATGACGCCGCTGTTTTGTTCGAAGCCGTCCATTTCCACGAGCAGTTGATTCAGCGTTTGTTCGCGTTCATCGTGCCCGCCGCCTAGCCCCGCTCCGCGGTGGCGTCCGACGGCGTCCATTTCGTCGATGAAAATGATACACGGTGCATTCTTCTTGCCTTGCTCGAACAAATCCCGCACGCGGCTCGCACCGACACCGACGAACATTTCAACGAAATCCGCGCCGCTAATGGAAAAGAACGGCACGCCCGCTTCGCCCGCAACCGCGCGCGCAAGCAGCGTCTTGCCAGTGCCCGGAGGCCCCAACAGCAGAACGCCGCGCGGGATCTTCCCGCCAAGCCGCTGAAATTTCGCCGGGTCTTTGAGGAACTCAATAATTTCCTGTAATTCGATTTTTGCTTCGTCTGCGCCGGCGACGTCTTCAAACGTTACCTTCGTGCTGCCCTCGGCGAGGAGCTTTGCTCGGCTCTTACCGAACGAGAACAGTCCTTTCGGTCCACCGCCGCCCGCTTGCATCCGTCGGAAGATGATCAGCCAGATTCCGATCAACAGCACCCAGGGCAGAAATCCGACAAGCATATTATACCACGCGCTGTCCTCTTTCACAATATTAAAGCGCAAGCCCTTTGCCGACCAGTCGCTGATAATCTTGTCGTCGATGTTCGAGTAGGGAAGTGTCAGCACGACCCGCGTGGCGCCCTTCGTTTGTTTGCCGCCGACGGTTGTGATTGTCATCGGCTGGCTGAGCTTGCCGTGGAAGTCGTAATCGTTCAGGTTCGATTTCTTGATGAGGGCTTCACTGATGCGGTTTTCAGCCATCAAATCCTGGAAGGTTGTAAAGCTGATCTCGTACTCCGTCTCCTCGTTACTCTTGAACGCGTACATCACGAGGAACGCGGCGAGAAGGATCCCCAGCCAGCTTGCAACTACGCGGCCGACCTTATTCCAGTTGAATTCGTCATCCCGTTGCTGCTTGTTTTGTTTTCTCTGCGGTCGTTGCTGAGCCATTTTTTTCTTTTGTTGATTGCCGTCCCGTTGCTTCGGGTCGGGTGAATCATCTTTGTGCCAACTGGTGCTCATTCTGCTTTCTCCGATACTTCTACGCACAGCCGTGGTTAGTGTTTCGCCGCGGCTGAATCCAGGCGGTAAATCGCTCGTAAGTTACGAACTTTTTGCGCGTAGTCCAAACCGTAGCCGATAACAAATTCGGGCGGAATCTCAAACCCTACGTAATCAAGTGGAAAATCAATTTTTGCAACCGTTTTCTTGTATAACAGTGTAACAATACGCACCGAGGTGGGGTTCTCGCGTCGAATCAGCTTGGTAATGAAGTCGATCGACAGCCCCGAATCCACCACATCTTCGACGAGGACGATATCTCGGCCGGTGACCTGACAGTTCAATTCCTTCAGCAACTTGACCTGCCCCGACGAGATTTTCGCATCACCGTAACTGGAAAGCTTGAAGAAATCGACCTCGCAATCGACGGTAATCTCACGGATTAAATCCGAGAAGAAAATAAACGACCCGTTCAAAATGCCGATAAAAATCGGCGTTTTGCCTCGGTAGTCGTTATTAATCTGTGTTGCAAGCTCCGAAACGCGCCGGCGAATTTGCTCTTCTGAAAGATAGAGCTTAAACTTCTCGCCATTGACGGTGACAACATCGTTCATGCATTCCTCATAGGATAGACGTTTGAATGGGGTGTATATTGTAATTTCACGACGGAAGCGGTCTTCGGGGAAACCATGAAACGCTCGTCAAGCCGGTAGCCGCAAACCCAAACGATATCGCCGCCGGAAACGAGCACAGGAATATCGTGTTTCTGATGCCGCGGCACTTTCGCGTCGATGAAAAAATCGCTCAGCTTTTTCCTGTTGTGGAGGCCAAGAGGAATAAACCAATCGCCCGCATGCCAGTTCCGCAGTACCAGAGGCCCATTCAGCCGTTCGGAATCCACAAATTCTACCGAGCCGTTGCCGCGCAGTTCCGTCGGCAAGGAGCTCTGCCGTTCGGCAGCAAATTCGAAATTCCCATACATATATAGCCTGCCGAGTTCGACTGGCAGCGTAAATTCATGCTGCTGTAGTGGTTCTCCAAAGTTTAAATGACTACGGTCCCGGTAGACCGAGACCGATCCTGAAAGCGAGAGCGAGCGCCCAGTCTGGCTCGAGCACAAATCGAAAATAGCGAACACTTTTTCCGCCTGCGGCTCTACATGAAGTCTTCGGAGTACGGAAAGAATGATTTCGTCTTGAACAAGAGGCGACTGGCGTAAAAGCAATGGAATATCGACCTCAACGCGTTCTCCGTCCTGACGGACAACCTTTTGAAAAATGGCGCCTGTTTCAGTTGATAGTCTCTGCCCGACTTCGCGCATGATGTCCGAAATCCGGTTGAGTGACTGAGCGACGTTTGCTCCAACATTCGCTTCTAAGGAGGGGATAACGGAATGGCGGATTTTATTACGTGTGTAATCCTGCGAAGCATTGGAAGAATCTTCGCGAAATTCAACCCCTGCCTCGTGTGCGTATTGCTCAATCTCCGTTCGGTATGCGAAAAGCATTGGACGAATGAGAGAACCCTGATCGCGTTGGAGAGGAATTCCCGCCAGCCCGTGTACTCCACTGCCGCGGAGGGCATTCATCAGCACTGTCTCGGCGTTATCGTCGGCGTTATGTGCAGTAGCGACCGCGTCGGCTTGTACTTGTTGTCGAATTCTCTCAAAGAACTCATAACGCAATTCACGAGCCGCTTCCTGTTTTCCGATTGCTTTCTCGTGAGCGTAGCCCATTGTGGCAACGCGGGGTGAAAAGAACGGCAAGCCCAACAGTTCCGCAGCGTGTCGGACAAACGCCTCATCTCCATCGGATTCCTCGCCGCGCAATTGATGGTTCACGTGCGCAACGGTGAGTGTAAGATTCCTATGAGGCCGCAAATCCGCAAACGCGTGCAGCATCGTCATCGAATCAATGCCGCCGCTGACGGCAAGCACAACATGCGAGCCGGGCGCAAGTAACTGCTTCTCGCTGAGGAAATGCTCAAGTCGAGACGAGAATTGTTCAGTGAGGGTACTCATAATAATTTGTAGGGGCGACCGGCGGTCGCCCCTAACATGTGCACTTATTAAAGTTACTAATTTTTTCTCGAATAGACAATGCTTTCAGGCAACGATAGCTCTCCTTGCATCTCAGCACTAAATGCGCTATCTTTGAATCCTAAACCTTCCGAGATTGCAAAGATTCGGAAGGTTTCTTTCTCTAATGTGTATAGGGCGGGGTAGCTCAGTCGGTTAGAGCGTCGGAATCATAATCCGTAGGTCGTGGGTTCGAATCCCTCCCCCGCTACAAAAAGTTAGGTGAGGAGGTTGTGGGTTTTCCCGAAGGGATTCTTACGGAGGAATCCCCGCTACTGTAAGTATAATAAAAATCGCTACTTGTCAAGAACAAGTCGGGATTTTTCATTTTTTTAGTTGGTTGTTGTCGGGGGTTACCCGTTGCTTGCTTTTCGTAGTTCGTGGGGCACGTACGGGTCGAACCACGAGATGCGTTCGTAGCCGGCAAACGAGTTTAACTTTTGAAGCGGCGTCAATCCGCCTAATGGTGCAAGTGAACGATGGTTGTTGTGAAAGAACAGGAAGCTCACAAGCCCGTTCATGATGGTGTCTTTCGATGAGTCGTCGCTCGTTGCGTTAAGCGTTCCACCGTAATTATATTTTGAGGCGATGTGCAGGGCGGGTTGCTCCGAGGTGTTGAGAACGACAGAATGCGCAATCCTATGCCGTTTCACTTCAGAAGTAAACAGGTGTTTTGATTGCAGTGAAGCGGTATTGACAAAAACCGGGTCAGCTCCAGTGCGGATTTCCGTAATGGAGAACGGATAGCGTTGCATAACGAACTGTAAAAAATCGACGGCAGATGCGGGCGTGCATGTGATGTACATCCGTGCGATCTGCAAGTGCGTGCAAAGATCCGTTGCGGAAAAAAGCACGGGCTGCCAGTTGTCCCACTGCAATGGCAGCGGCCGAACGTCCAGAACGACAAGCGATCCGGGTTTTGGCGCCAAGGTGTGTATGGTTGCCATCAGCTCAGCCATATGTGTCATCGCCGTAGATTGCAACACAGTCCATACTTCATGTTCAATACGCTGTTTGTGGTCTTGCTTCCTCGCAACGCGCTCCCGCGTTTGTTGAATATGCATCGTAGCTCCTCACTGCATCCATGGTTGTCGGCATCCTCCAAGACGCCTTAATTGTATGATTCCAGTGTCGTGCCATATATTTTTGTAGGGGTTTTGCCCTGATGAAATTTCAGCCGAAAAACGAACGTGTTTCATGGCAGTCTTGACGTTTTTTGAGTACTTTATCCTATACCGGTTTGTAAAAAGGTAAATGCCTGTAATTTCTACATTTTCCCTGCCTGGTTAGCTTTATTGCTTTTGCTGAGGTCGATGGATATATTGGCGACGTAGGCGATAGCGGATGTTTGGTGATACTGATGAAATCAGTTCAAGAAGCTCGTGCCATCATACTTGATTCCCTCGCTATGCAGTCGGTGGAAAGCCAACCGCTTCGGCAAGCATTTCACCGGGTCTTGGCGGAAGATGTCGTTGCGGCGCAAGATGTTCCGGCATTCGATAATACTTCGATGGACGGGTACGCTGTTGTTTCGGCAGATACGTTGAGAGCCAGCGAAGCCGCGCAGGTTAGGCTAAGTGTGAGCGGTGAAGTCTCAGCGGGAAAAATGTACTCAGGCACTCTCAAACCGGGAGAGGCAGTAAGGATTATGACCGGCGCGCCGATACCCATCGGTGCGGACGCAGTTGTTGAACAGGAAGTTGTCCGTGCGAGTAATGGTTTCGTTGAAATCGGCACAGTGGTGCAACCGGGCAGAAACATTCGCCGGAAGGGCGAAGATGTTCGCGCGGGGACTGTTATTATGCATCGCGGGACTTTCCTTCGCTCGGCGCATCTCGGTGTGCTGGCTTCGGCTGGAGCGTCATCCGTGCAGGTGTACCGCACACCATCGGTCGCGTTTCTCACGACGGGGAATGAGTTGGTAGAGATCGATAGCATCCCCGCGTCCGGACAAATTCGGAACAGCAATGCGTATTCGTTGTGGGGATTGATTCAGGAAGCAGGCGCCGAGCCGGTGGACATCGGTACTGCAAAAGACGACAAGCACGAGCTTAGCCAAAAGCTGCGCGAAGGGTTGAAGCAAGATGTTCTGATTACATCAGGCGGCGTTTCCGTCGGCGCATATGATTACGTTCTGAAGACACTCGAAGAGCTTGGCGTGAAACAGAAATTTTGGAAAGTGAATATCAAGCCGGGCATGCCGTTTTTCTACGGAGTGTACCATGACGCTAACCGCGTTGTGCCGGTATTTGGGTTGCCGGGCAATCCGGTTTCGACGATGGTGACGTTCCTACAGTTTGTGCGCCCCGCGTTACAAAAAATGATGGGGCGTGAGGACTTTGAAGTTGTTCGTTTAAAAGCTAAGATAGAACACGATATCCATAAGAAGGCTACCAAGCGACATTTTCTACGCGGAATCGTTCGGAACGAAGCAGGCGGCCTTATCGTTACAACGACTGGCACGCAAAGCTCCGGAGCATTGACATCTATGGCGAAGGCAAATTGTTTTATAGTCGTCCCGGAAGATGTTACCGAGTTGAAGGCTGGAGACGAAGTAGGAATTGAACTGTTCTGACATCGAGAAGTATATGAACATCACACTCAAACTTTTTTCTATAGCCAAAGACCTCGCCGGCTTTGATGAGCGTCAAGTGCAGTTCAACGAAGGTGATAGGGCAGAGGCTGTATTGCGCCATCTCGCTGGATTGAATCCGAGGTTCGAGCAGTGGCATTCGAGCGTACGGCTGGCGGTGAATTTAGAATACGTTTCCAATAACCACCCGTTGCAGGACGGAGACGAGGTGGCTGTGATTCCGCCGGTGAGCGGAGGATGAAACAATTTCGAATTACGAATTGTGAATTTCGAATTAAAAATGGTTAAGATTACCAAATCAAAAATAGATATTCAGCAAGTGATTGAATCGGTTGCAGGTTTGCAGTCCGGCGGGATTGATGTGTTCATCGGCACCACGCGCAACCATTCTCAAGGCAAAAAGGTCCGTGGGCTTGAATACGAAGCATACGAGCCAATGGCAGTGAACATAATGGAACGTTTGGTGCGGCAAGTGAACGAGACGTGGGGCGTACGCGCTTCTATTGTACACCGAGTAGGTAGTGTGCCTATTGGTGAATCCAGCGTTGTCATCGCCGCTGCTTCTGCGCACCGGGACGAAGCGTTCAAAGCTTGCCGGTTTTTGATCGATGAATTGAAGCGCGTTGTCCCCATCTGGAAGCGCGAGCACTTTGAGGACGGCACAGTCGAGTGGTCGCGACAATCTCACGAACAGGTAGAATCTCAATAATGCCCTCTCAATTCGAAATTGGCAATACGCAATCCGAAATGTTAGTCGATTCCTTCGGCCGGGTCATCAACAACCTGAGGATCTCGGTTACCGACCGGTGCAATTTTCGCTGTCGTTACTGCATGCCGGAAGAAGGGATGGTGTGGCTGGAGAAATCCGAGCTTCTCACCTATGAAGAGATTGCGCGCCTCGTTCATATCTTTGGCGAAATGGGCGTCAGCAAAATTCGACTCACCGGCGGCGAGCCGCTCATGCGCAAAGAGCTGCATCTTCTTGTCGAAAAACTCGCGCGCATACCGCACATCCATGACCTAGCACTCACGACCAACGGTTATTTCCTTGCCGAGCAAGCCCTTCTTTTATATAAGGCAGGTTTGCGCCGCATCAATGTGAGCATGGATTCGCTCGACGCGGCGAAATTTAATTTGATGACGCGACGGAATTACTACAACAAAGTGTGGGCGGGACTGGAAGCTGTGGAGAATCTTGGCATCCGCCCTATAAAAATTAATGCCGTGTTGATTCGCGGAGTGAACGACGACGAGATTATCAATTTTGCGCACCTCGTCCGCACGAAGCCATTCATCGTCCGCTTCATCGAGTTCATGCCCATCGGCATGAACGACGGGTGGGGACCGGACAAGGTCGTGCCGTCAAAAGAAATCATCGAGCGCATTGAGAAGGGCACAGGCAAGAAGCTCGTGCCTGTTGAGTACCACGGCAGCCAGCCGGCCGACCGGTTTGCGTTCGAAGACGGCATCGGCGAGGTAGGCTTCATCAGCTCGGTCAGCGAGCCGTTCTGCAATCACTGCAACCGCGTGCGTATCACCTCGGATGGGAAGCTCCGCACGTGCTTGTTCTCGTTGCAAGAAACGGATTTACGCGCGCTCGTGCGCGGCAACGCGGCCGACGGTGAAATCAAAAGCGTCATTCGCGGCGCGATAGCGAAGAAAGAAAAAGGGCATCTTATCAACCGTCCGGAGTTTGTTCGACCCAGCCGGACCATGTCACAAATCGGAGGCTAACATGAAATACACATTCGTCTCGTTGTGCCTGGCCGTGCTGATGACTGGGCTGTTGGCATGTGATTCGGCGAAGCAACAACAAGAAGAGCAACAGATGATGGCGGTTCAGCAGGAATCAGCCGTCAAAAACCTTATCACCAATCTCCACTCGGACTTAAAGCGCGTATACGGCGGCGCCGCTGATGACGTCGATACCATGATTGCGACGTATTACGTACCGGATATGTACTACGTCACTCCGTGGGGAACATCGGAGACGCTCGACTCGACTGTTTTGCGATTAAAAGCAGCGATTCCGAGAGTTCAGAATTATGAGAATTCGGTACAGAATCTTACCGTGAGCGTGTACGGCGATGGCGCGTACGCATTCTATGTCCTTCGGCAAAATTACTCCATTGACGGGTTTGAGTTGGAAGAGTACCTGCCTACGACGGCAATCCTGGAGCACATCGACGGCTCGTGGAAGATTGTCCATTTGCAGCGCACAACCGATTACGAGACAATGCAGCAATACGTTGCTTTGCAGCAGCGCACGGCAAAACAAACAAGCCAAAGAAAGTGAATTTACACAGTTTGCCAAAACTGGGGAAAAAGCGGAGACCTCTCCTAATGTGGAGAGTGAATGCCTTGTGCTGACATTGATACCGGTCACGTAATGGATTGTGTAGAGCCTTACTACTATTGTTTCATAAAAGAAAGCAATATATTCCCACCGACAAGATTTCGCGTCGGTGGTGAGTTGTAGTTTAACACACTCTATATGTCCCTCTTCAGCAAGAAGCAAGACATCGCCGGCGTGAATTCCTTCGGGAAGAAGAAGCTGCCGCAAGGGCAATACAGCACGGAAAAATTTCCCGTTCTTTCGTACGGTGAGACGCAGCTCATTTCACTTAAGGATTGGCGCTTCCGTGTGTGGGGACTGGTCGAAGAACAGCAGTGGACGTGGGAAGAGTTTTTGAAGTTACCGCAATCCACGATTCGCGCGGACTTCCACTGTGTAACCCACTGGAGCAGGTTCGACGACGAGTGGGGCGGAGTGCTGTTTCGAGATTTTGTGAAGCACATCAAGCTGAAACCCGAAGCCAAACACGTCCTCCAGCACGCTTATGGCGGCTACACGACGAACCTGCCGCTGCGGTGGATGATCGATGAAGACGTGATGCTCGCGCACACTTGGAACGGCGCGCCGCTGGAACCCGACCACGGCGGACCCTTGCGAGTGTTCACTCCACGCCGCTACGCGTGGAAAGGCGCCAAGTGGGTGAACGGGCTGGAGTTCCTTGCGAAAGACAAACCGGGCTTTTGGGAAGTGAATGGATATTCTAATACAGCAGACCCATGGAAGGAGGAACGCTTTTGGTGAAACCTACTACATCATTTTCCGCATATTTTTTTGGAGCGCTCGTGTTGGCATGCGTGCTTGTTGCCGCATGCCAGAGCTCTATGCCGCAGATCCGGCAGGACGCCCCGCTTGCGCCCGGCACTTGCCGCGCTGTCTTTACCGTCGTGTCAATTGATACGATGATGACTTCCGCTCTTGTGAGCGACCCGTGCTCAAAAGCTCCCTGCACCGCGACACTGCAAGTTGACTCCGTGATCGGATACGGAGCAGGATACACTTCTCCCCATAGCCGGGGCGAACGGATACAGGTACGCTTTGCATTTACCGTCGCACCGACAAAGGACATTCTTCCTTCCATGGACCAGCATTACCCTGGTGTCAGCATTGGGACGAAACTGACGGCAGACCTTCGCCACGAGCGGGGACCGAAAGGAATGGGCGAGTCTGCCGAATATATCACGTACACCATCTACGGTTACTCGACCCAGTAAGCCCACAATTATTATCTCGTCATTCCCCAAGAAAGGACGGTTACAACCGTGACTCACAAAGTACTTCGTTTCTCAGGGTGGATTCTCTCTGTGGCTGCGCTTGTTTTGTTCGTTCAGCTAGCACAGCCTCCGGCACCGGTGAAAATACTTAAAGAGAAAAAATCGTTCAGGAGCAAAGACAACCCCCATGGAGCACGTCAGTTCGAGTTTATGCGTGTGAGGGATCCGAAGACGAACGCAATTCCTCACAATATTCGGGAAAAGGAGCTTGCATTCGCGAAAACGCTTCCGACGCGGGAGTCTCTTGCTCGGGTTTTGCGCAAGCAGTCAGGGAGCAGTTCAGCAGTTGGCGTTCAGGCGCTCACGTGGACCGGGCGGGGGCCGTTTAACGTAGGCGGCAGGACACGCGCGCTTGCTGTCGATGTTTCAAACGAAAACGTCATCCTCGGCGGCGGAGTCTCCGGCGGTATGTGGCGCTCCACCGACGGGGGTGCGACATGGACGCGAACATCGAGTTTGGCATCTATAAATCAAAGTGTAACGTCTCTCGTTCAAGATACTCGTTCTGGAAAGACAAACACTTGGTATTATGGGACCGGAGAATTTCTCGGAGGTAGCGCAAGTGGTGGAGGAGGCAATGCTTTTTATACAGGCGATGGAATTTTTAAATCAACTGATGGGGGTCAAAGCTGGAGCATTTTGGCAGAAACATCGACAAATATTCCGGAGGGGTTTGAAAACTTTTTCGACTACGTTTGGAATATTGCGGTTGACCCCAGCAATGCAGCACAAGATGAGGTTTATGCTGCAACATATGGTGCCATCTTTCGCAGTACAAACGGCGGGCTAAACTGGTCTCCTGTCCTGGGAGGTGGTAGCCCGTATTCTCCCTATGTCGACGTTGCTGTGACGAGCGGTGGTGTTGTTTATGCCGCTTTGAGCAGCGGTGGCTCTGCTCAAGGCATTTGGCGCTCAACCAATGGAACCTCTTGGGCAAACATTACTCCGGCTAGTTGGCCTGGCACGTACAACCGCACTGTCTTCGGCATAGCTCCGTCAAATGAAAACGTTGTCTACTTTGCATCCGAAACACCCGGTGGCGGCACGAACGGGCACAGCTTGTGGAAGTATACCTATGTCTCCGGTGACGGCACGGGTGCCGGCGGAACGTGGGTGAACCGCTCAGCAAACATTCCCATGCTCGGCGCTCCTGTTGGAGATTTTGACTCCCAGTTTGGGTACGACCTTATCGTCAAAGTGAAACCCGATAACGAGAACGCTGTGTTCCTCGGCGGCACAAACCTGTACCGCTCGACGGACGGTTTTGCCACAACAGGCAACACGACATGGATCGGCGGCTACGCAACAGCAAACGATATTTCACGGTACGATAATCACCATCCCGACCAGCATTCGTTTGCGTTCCTGCCTTCGAATGCGAGTATTGCCTTCTCGGGCCATGACGGCGGCATCAGCAAAACGACAAACATTCTTGCCTCGCCTGTGACCTGGACTTCACTGAACAGCGGATACTTCACGACACAGTTCTATACGACGGCAATCGACCACGGGACAAACGGCAACAACGTCATCATCGGCGGCATGCAGGATAACGGAACGTGGGCGGTGAACTCCACAAACTCTGGAGACGACTGGGCAGAGATTGGCAGCGGCGATGGAGCGTATTGTGCCATAGCCGACGGCAGGACATTTTATGTTACTTCCGTGCAAAATGGCAAGGCGTACCGCATGTCATTTGATGGTAGTTGGCAACTCACAGACTGGGCGCGTATCGACCCCGTCGGTGGCTCAGGTTACTTGTTTATCAACCCATTTGTGATCGACCCTAACAATAACGAAATGGTGTATATGGCGGCAGGGGATCGACTCTGGCGAAATTCGGATATCACAGCCATTGCGTCATTTTCCAACAACGCAACATCTACCAATTGGACGGAACTCACCAATACGGTTGTTACTGGAAATCTTAGTGCTCTCTCGGTTTCCCGCACTTCAGCAAACACGGTTTACTATGGCACTAACGACGGCGAAGTGTACCGGCTGGATAACGCGCACACTGGCAATCCCACGCCGACTGATGTCTGGACTGGCAAAGGATTTCCCTCCGGTGCGTACGTCAGTAACATCGCCGTTGACCCGACGAACCATGACCATGCTATTGTGGTATTTTCTAATTACGAAGTCAGGAGCCTCTTCTCAACAACAAACGGTGGTTCGAGCTGGACGAACGTTTCCGGCGATTTAGAAGAGAATTCCGACGGTTCTGGCTCTGGTCCCTCGTGTCGCTGGGCTGCCATTGTGCCGTTCGATGGCACGACTTCGTACTTTGTCGGTACGAGCACCGGTTTGTATTCTACCATCACGTTGAACGGCACATCGACGGTGTGGGCGCAGGAAGGTTCCGGCACCATCGGCAATGTCGTTGTGGACATGATCGACGCCCGTCTGTCAGACGGGCTTGTCGTCGCCGCGACCCACGCGAACGGCGTGTACAGCGCGAACATTCCTCCCGCAGTCTCAGTGGAGCCGGTGGACGACGGAATTCCTGCCTCGTTCGCGTTGTTACAGAATTATCCGAACCCGTTCAACCCGGAAACGAGAATCCCGTTCAGCCTCAGCCAGCCGGGCCACGTGAAGCTTAGTATCGTTGACCTTGCCGGCAGAGAGGTTAAACGCCTTGTCGATGAATCAAAGGGAGCGGGGAATTACGAAGTCCGCTGGGACGCGACGAACAGCAACGGTTATAAGGTGGCGTCCGGCGTATATTTCTACCGGCTCGAGACATCGGTATACAGAGCGTTTAAGAAAATGGTGTTGTTGAAGTAAGTAGGGAAGTAGTCTCAAAAATACCTAAACCCTGTCATTGCGAGCGTTTTACAGCGAAGCAAACTCACGTTTTTTTCGGTGGTTAGATTGCTTCGGCACAAAGCGCCTCGCAATGACAATTATTTTGGGTCTTTGAGATGATCTCTAGTCCAATTGATCTGACTTTATTGGTTAGGTATCATGATATATGGTGACGCGCTATAGTTGAGGCATGTGTGAAAAAATTTGTACTGATAATCCTCTTTGTCATTTCATACTCCGCGCGTTCGCAAGACCGCGCCGGAGTGCCGTTGGCGGTCGAAGCAGACGGCTTTGACCATGCACAGCATCAACACGACGCTCAGGGCATCCCCGGCTGCAGAGTATTAACGGAGGCAAATAGGAAGATTCAGGAATACGTACAAGCACACCCCGAAATTTTACAGCGGCAGCGGTTGATGAAGCGCACAGCGTGGAATTTCACTGTTGGCAGTAAAGGTCCAATACAAAGCTCAGGTTGGTGGGCGTCGGATATCAGTGTCAGTCCAACCGAAGAATACCTTGTTCCCTCCACCTGCCGCGCGGTTGGGCCTAACTGTTATATCTTTGTTGAAGACGCACTGTGGAACAACGGTGTTACTCAGGCCGGCGTCGATTCCATCCTTGCCGCGTGGGAGAGTAGGACACCTGCCGACCAAGCAAGGGGCATTTACGACATTGATGTTGAGACATTCGGCGACCCGCCGAACGATATCGACAACGATAATAGGATTATCATTCTCATTCTCGATATCGTCGATGGTTTCTCAGGTAGCGGCGGCTATGTTGCCGGATATTTTTACAGTATAAATCAGTATCCGGATCCGATTCAAGGTCATCGCAGTAACGAAGCAGAAATTTATTATCTGGACGGGAAACAGACGAACTTCACCACCTCGAACGGTAGAACGACAGCTGAAAGTACCACCGCCCATGAGTTCCAGCACATGATCAATTATAACTATAACGGCGGCAATATTGATGACTTTAGCAACGAATCACTGTCCGAGGTCGCGTCCCTCGTTTGCGGTTATCCGTATTCAGGACAGAATCTCTATGCCAACAACACTGATGAGTATTTGTTTGACTGGACAGCATCGACTCCTACACAGGCCCTCATAGATTACTCCCGTGCGGCACGGTGGGCGCTCTACTTATGGAATCAATTCCCGAACGATCTTCTCAAACTCTGGGTGCAAGGCAACGGGCAAAGTATTACGCGGTTGAACGGCGCGTTAGCTGCCTACACTCCGCCGACATCTCGCGACTTTACGGACGTGCTTGTGGAATGGGCAATCGCCAACGAAGTGCAAGACCAGTCCAATGACCCGCGGTACGGTTACACGTACGCCAGCCCGCTCACAAAACCGGGGGCGACAGTTTGGCCAACGCCAGATATTGGGACGGTGAATGCGAGCGTGAACCGCCTTGCCGCGGACTATATCTCGTTTACAGCGGGCACCGGGCTGACGATCACATTTTCTTCCGGCTCAAGTAGTCTTTCGGTTTGGGCAATCAAGAGCGGCGCAGGCACTCCAGATGTGGAACCGGTAACAGTAGGGGTGGAGTACTTTGTACCGGATTTCGGCACGACATACTCAGAGGTCACTTTCGTCGTCGTTAATACATCTCCGACCGGGTCAGCTTCGTATTCGTACACAGCGGGCGGTACCGGAGGATCAACCGTTGTTGAGCTCAGTTATGATACAACCGAACCAATCGGTTATTTACAACTTTCTCCGTCAGATACCGTTGCTGTCCGGTTTGATGCTCAATCGGGTTTCCGTTTGGATTCCGTTAGAGTTGCCTTGCGGCGACCGGGCACGATGTACGGTGGGGTGTGGACAGCAAGCCAAACGGGTAGTGCTTCTCTGCTCGGCACCCCTCTTGCCCTGCCCATAAGTGTTTCTACGACCTCGAACCCCGATTTTGATAACGATGGTACTGAATATCCGTATGTGAAACCGTACCAAAATTGGAGGACAATCGATTTACGCGGATATAATATTATTCTCGACCAGCCCTTTTTCGTCGGCTTCTGGCATTCTGCTACTCCCGCCAATGACGCTACGGTTATGGTGACGAAGTACCCAAGCGAAACGGCATATAATAGTTACGCTTACCTTCACGAGCCCAACAGTACGAATGGTCCAGGATGGTATTACCTATCTGCAGCACCGGATACCATATACTTGTTTCTTATCCGCGCGTATGCGAGTATCGGAGGGACGCCCGTCGCCCCGTCGCCGCCGGTGTTGGCAACTCCCGCAAACGGAGCTACCGGTCAGTCCCTATCGCCTACGCTTATGTGGCAGGCAATCAACGGGGCGTCGTCGTATGACCTACAAGTTGCAGACAACCAAAATTTTTCCGCGCCCATTTTAGATACGACTGGGATTCAATCCACATCACATGCGCTCTCAGGCTTAACATCCAATACAACGTACTACTGGCGCGTCCGCGCGGTAAACTCGGCTGGAACGGGGCAGTTCTCCGGCGCATATAGCTTTTCAACAGAAGGCGACGTTCCGGCGACCTATGTGCTCGCTCAGAATTTTCCGAACCCGTTTAATCCGGGAACAACCATAAGCTACGGCATCCCGCAGCCCGGGCACGTGAAGCTGCAAGTCTTCGATATGCTTGGCAGGGTCGTGACAACTCTTGTTGACGCACAACAGCCGGCGGGTACATACGATGTTGTTTGGGATGGAAGAAATCGCGACAGCGTACCCGTTGCTACGGGCATGTATTTTTACAGGCTGGAGAGCGGCAGCCACAGTGAAGTTAAGAGACTGGTCGTGTTGCGGTAGAGAGGAGACCAGCGAGGTTTCCAAAAACCTCGCTGGTCTTTTTTCCTTCCATAAACGCTTTTAGAGCGAAGATTCGCCCGGGCCTACTTCGGGATACCACCCCGCGCGTGTGGGAAAACCTGCCAGCCGGCAGGCAGGTCCAAGCCCCTTTGGGGAATTTCCATCACTATCCTATTAGCTGCCTCGACAGCCGCAAAAGCCTAGCTGCTGAAATACGCTTGCAAATCTGCGGAATAAAACGTTATCTTTACCATCCCGCCACGAAAAAAACAAGTTTCTTACCAACCTTCTAACGGTTCGGAACCGACGGTTTGGAACCTTTGGAAGTGTTTCATCCTTATTCTTTTAAAACAAGGAGGCACGTGATGAGTAAGCTTCGGACATTTTCTTTCACTGCGCTCGTCCTGTTGCTGTTTGTAGTCGGCTCCGTTGCGCAGGACGTAAAGTACGTGGAGTACGACACCGACCTGATCGCCCCGTCGGTGCACAAGGCGCGTCGTGAAAAAGTCATGGCGGAAATCGGCAACGACGCCTTGGCAGTCTTTTATTCTGCGCCCGTCCGCAACCGTAACAACGATGTGGATTTTCAGTATCGTCAGGACGATAATTTTTATTACCTGACCGGCTTTACCGAGCCGAACGCAATCTTGTTGCTCGTGCCGAAAGGCGTCTCTGTGAAGAGCATGGAAGACACGTCCAAGATGGTTACCGTGAAGGAGGTGCTGTTTGTCCAGCCGAAAAACCCGTTACGCGAAACATGGGAGGGCAGACGGTACGGTCCAACAGGTGCTGTTAAGTTGCGCGGACTGGAGTATGCCATGAATAACACGGAGTTTAAGTCGATGATCGGCACGTTCTTCGGTTTTATGAGCCAGCCCCGCGAGCTGTATATCCCCACGTTTCGTGAAGACCTCACGGGTGAGATTGCAGAACTACTCGAGCCGCTGAAGCCCGTCGTGTATCGCATGAGCTCGCGTGACGCATTACGCGACCCGACTGCAATCGTCCGAAAGATGCGCATTGTTAAATCGCCGGAGGAGATCGAGCTGTTGAAAAAAGCGACCGAGATCAGCGCGTGGGCGCATAACGAAGCGATGATGTCCGTTGAGCCCGGCATGAAGGAGTACGAAGTGGACGCGGTGTACCAATATATCTTTAAAAAGAATGGCGCTGAGTATCCCGGCTATCCGTGCATTGTCGGCGCGTCTGAAAACAGCGTCATCCTGCATTATAACACCAACCGGCGTCCGTTGAAGGACGGCGACGTGATTCTCGCCGATTGTGCCGCGGAGTATCACGGCTACTCCAGCGACGTCACGCGCACCTATCCGGTGAATGGAACATTTACCAAGGAGCAGCGTGAAATTTACCAGATTGTGCTCGACGCTCAAAATGCCGCCATTGCCACCATCAAGCCTGGCTCGAAATGGAGCGATGCGAGTGCAGCCGCTGACCAGGCGATTACCGATGGGTTGTACAAGCTCGGACTCATTAAAGAGAAAACTCGCGCGGAAATGCGACGCTTCTACATGCACGGTCTCGGCCATCCGGTTGGGTTGAATGTACACGATGTTGGCCAGCCGGTGATGGAAGAGGGTATGTTGTACACGGTCGAGCCGGGGATTTACATTTCCGAGGATTCCGGCGCGCCGGCAAGGTATCGGAACATCGGCGTGCGGATTGAGGATGTGATTCTCGTAACTCCGACGGGCAATGTGAACCTCTCAGCAGGCTCTCCGCGTGAAATTAACGAGATCGAATCGTTGATGAAAAAGAAGGGTGTTGGTAGCCAGTCAATGCCGTAAAGTTAGTTGAAAGCTAACTTAATTGTCATTGCGAGCGTTTTCTGCGAAGCAATCCCGTTTTTCATCTAAGGTTAGATTGCTTCGGCAAAGAGCGCCTCGCAATGACAGTTCAAGTTCTTGTGAGATGGTTAACTAAAAAACAAAAAACCCTCTTGAGTTGCTCAAGAGGGTTTTGTTTGTGTTATGGAATGTTCAATTACATCTTTTCTTCAAAAGTCCGTTGTGAGCGGCGGATCGCTTTCGCTTTCTTCATTCGCTTTTTGACGGAGGGCTTAGTGTAAAACGTGCGCTTTTTAAATTCCTTCAGAATACCTGAGCGCTCATATTTCTTCTTGAAGCGCCGAATAGCGCGGTCGATAGGTTCGTTGTCACCAATGATAATGCCGACCAAACAATTCACCTCCCTCGCGTCGTAGTTACACTTGTTGTTCTGGGGTTTCGGCGGTCAGCTCCGGGGTGACGTTCACCACGAGGCGCCGTTCGCCGAGTTTTTCAAATGATACTGTAATTGCCTGAATGCCGTTGGACATGCGCTGCTTGGACGTTACTTTGCCGTAATCGTCCCACTCGGTATGGTAAATCGTTTGTCCAATGGAATACATCCGTTCTTTGACGTATTCTTCGAAGTTCGAGTGGTCTGCCTTGACCGTATTGCCGTTTTTCTCGCGCTGCAGGCTGTCTTTTATGAGCAGTGCGCTGTGTTTACAGCGGGTGCAACGATACCAGACCTTCTGGGAATCGCCGTTTTGCCCCTCCACCTGCTGCATTTCGCCGACGAGTTCCATCTTCGTTTGCTTATGGCAGTACGCGCAATCATGCAAAATGTATTTTGTTTTTGCCATAGGTCGTACCCCTTTACGTTATGAATGTGAAGGTCCGTGGGGGACAGACTGCCGGATGCAGCAACGGATCGCCTGGTAAGCTGCGAGAAGAACACGCGGCTTGTTTGTGATACTTACTTTCCTAAGGTACGCAAAATGACGGCGGATGTCAAGGGGGGATAATTCCCCTCTAAATCCTATTTTTTCTGTCCAGCTATTTCCAGCGTTTTATTGATTTAAGCACATTTGTTGGTTACCTTTGTGATGTTTGTGATGGTGTTCACCGTACTATGCAGTTTTCATCGGGCCCTTAGCTCAGTTGGTTAGAGCAGCGGACTCATAATCCGTAGGTCGCAGGTTCAAGTCCTGCAGGGCCCACTCCCCAAATGTGAGTTTCGTCACTGTATAGTGCGAAATCAACTTCTACAATCTACACTCAACCGTATAGAGATACGAAGCTCGCAAATGATTCCTACCTCTTCTGAACAGGTTTACAGAGCGTCTGCCCCTTACGTTGTGATCGTTCTCTTAACAGCCGGTACGGTATTCGCGTACTGGTCTGTGAAGGACCACGATTTTTCTCTGTATGACGATATATCGTACGTCGTCAACAATTATTACATCCAGCCGGGCATCACGGGCGAAAATCTCCTCTGGGCGATGACTTCGGGTTACGAGGGCAACTGGCAGCCCCTTACGTGGGTTTCGCACATGCTGGACATCCAGTTGTTCGGAATCGACCCTGCCGGTCATCATCTTCATAGCGTCCTGATACACCTGCTGAATTCCATTGTGCTATATCTCCTGTTGCGGCGCATGACCGGACGCGAAGGCGCGAGCGCATTTGTGGCATTTGTGTTCGCATTGCACCCGCTCCACGTCGAGTCGGTTGCGTGGGTATGCGAGCGTAAGGATCTTCTCAGTGCCTTGTTCGGGTTTCTCGCTGTATGGGCTTATTGCCGGTATGTTGATGCGCCACGCATGAGCCGATATCTTGTTGTTATAGTGAGCTTTGCGATAGGATTGATGGCCAAATCGATTATCGTCACTCTGCCCTTTGTTCTTTTACTTCTGGACTACTGGCCGCTTGGCCGTATGGCATTGTTCCAACCGGTTGATGAGCGGAAACATTCACTCGGCTACCTTGCACTCGAGAAAGCTCCACTTTTCGTGCTATCGGTTGGCGTTAGTATCATTACCTATATTGTGCAGCAGGGTGTGGGTGCTGTCAAAGAAAGCTTGCCGATGGGAGTGCGCCTGGTCAATGCCGTTGTCTCCTATCTCGTCTATCTCAGAAAAACTGTTTTGCCGACCGACCTAGCCGTCTTTTATCCTCTTCCCAGCAGTGCATGGCCCCCCGGCATTGTCCTTGTCTCCTGCATTCTGATAATAGCAATCACTGTTCTTGCTGTTGTAAGAATTAAGCGCTCGCCATGGCTCGCTGTGGGATGGTTCTGGTTTCTTGGAACGCTTGTTCCGATGATAGGATTAGTTCAAATCGGTGCTAAAGCGTATGCAGATCGTTATATGTACTTTCCTCTTGTTGGGCTGGCGATCATTGCCGCGTGGTCGGTGTCTGAGATAGGCAAAACGACGCGTGCGGTGTTCAGCGCAAAACTAGCAGTCGCGGCGCTAATATGTCTGGCTCTCCTGAGTTTAACAATTCAACACGTTGGATATTGGGAGAATGATAAGACTCTTTTTGGACGCGCGTTGGAAGTGACTGAGCGCAACTGGCTCGCACACTACACCCTCGGGCTGTACGCTGTGCAGCATCACGACCCGGTTGCCGCGCGTGAGCATTTCGAGCAATCCATTGCCATTCTCCCGAGTTTCCCGTACGCGCATTTTCAGCTTGCTCAGCTCTTGCTGAGACAAGGAGATGCCGAAGCGTCCATTCCATATTTTCAATATGCTGTCGCGAACAATGTTGAAGTAGAACGAGCACGACTAAACCTCGGCATCGCGTACGCCACCGTCGGTAGAGTAACCGAAGCGCTCGATCAGTTTTCGGCCGCTCATTTACTCAATCCATATTACGGCGAGCCGCACAAAAACTTGGGGTTGGTACTGGTACAATCAGGAAGATACGAGGATGCTGAACGGTCGTTACGAGAAGCTCAAAAAATTGCACCGCACGATACGGAACTTGCCAACGACATCGAACGAGTGCGGCAACTGAAGTCCGCTCCGGGCTTTCGTTAATGCGCGGTTCTTGTCGACGCCGGGCGGATTAACTCAGCAAGCAATTCTTCGGGGATTGTAGCACCGAGTGTTGTGGCTTGTTCAGCGTGATACAGGGCAGTTGAAAGATCGCCCTCGCGATAGTAGACATAGCAGAGGTTCCGGTGCGCGTCCGCGTGTGACGAGTCAAGTTTCAACGTCTTCAACCATTGCTGCACAGACTGTTGCTCGGCGTGTCCGTGATAATATAGCACGCCGAGGTTGTACTGTGCGGTCACGTTTTCTGGTTCAAGCGTCAGAAGTTTCTGCAATTCCGCTTCAGCGCTTTTCAACCTGCCCATCCCAAGGTATGTCGCAGACAAAATAATGAGGTCGTCGGCTCGCGCAGGTTCTTGTTCGAGCGAACTCAGCGTGCGTTCTTCAATCTCGTGGAGCCGTTGGTAGTACTCTGGAGGGGTTAGTGTTCTTTTTGAGAACGACAAGGTGTCGCGGAAATGAATGGGCAAATTCATCATGCCGATCTCCAGATGGCAGAACGTGCTACGCGGAGAGCTGCGCGCTGTTTGTTCTGAAAGAGCCATTGCGCCTGCAAATGAGTCACTGTGCTGAAATGCGAGAACGCCAAGAAAGAGGCATAAAGCCACAAATACCGGTTTGAGGTACGGTAGGAGTGGTTTCCAGTTTTTTTCCGTGGACACCGAGGCGGTCATCAACAGGAAGCCGATAAGCGAGAGATAGACGCGATGTTCAAAATATCTTGTTTGGCCGGTGGCATCGGGAAAGCGGTAAAAAGTCGGCAAGAGATAAATCACGAACCAACTGAAACCGAACAACAACAGCGACCAGCGTTTTTCTTTAACGAACAACACGATGACAAGACCAAGGAGTAGCCCGATGAGCCCGGGCAGTATCAAAAGGTCTTCGGTAACGGCAACGGTAAACAGATTCCACGGCCAGAAAATCGCTTGGAAAAAAGCAAGCACCCCCTTCGAATTGTATAGCACGGATTTGAATGCTTGCGAGTAGTCAAAATATTTCAAGATCATCGCAGCTTCACGAGCGTAATGCCAGTAGAGCAGTACAAAAAACCATCCGAGGATGAACAAGAGATAATGGCCGATCTGGAATCGCTGTCCTTGTATGGAGCGAGCCCCTAGATAGAGGATGCTCAACGGCACGAACATCAACGCATTTTCTTTTGTGGCAAGGGCGAGGGCAAAAAATAGTATGTAGGCGCTCAGCCACCGCAGCCGTCGAGAGGCATCGAAGCGCAGCAAAGAAATACACGCAAGGAGGACAAATATCGCAAGAAGCGAATCATTCCTTCCCGGGATCCATGCTACGGTCTGCGCCGTCGCCGGGTGAACAGCGAAGATCACAGACGCGCAAAATGCAAACGCTGTACCGAGCTTTAATTCTTTAAAAAAAATAACAAGGAGAAAACATGCGAAGATGTGGTACGCGATGTTCGCTATGTGATACACCAGCGGATCTGTGCCGCCGAGCGACGTGTCTAGCATAAACGATAGTGTTAACAAGGGCCGGTAGTACATCCCACCTTGCTTCCTGTGGAAGACATCCTCGGCGAATGCTTTCAGGACGTGACTTGGGTCTGAGAGATATGGCTGTCCTTCGACAATTAAATAATGGTCGTCGAGATATGTCCACCCATGAAAAAATATCGTTTTGCCGTACACCGCAAATACTGAAATACATATCCAGGCATACGGCCGCCAAGAAGCGAGGAAAACTCGCTGGGCGAAGGAAGAACGCGTCGTGGATTGTGATTCGGACGAGAAGAAATTCATACGACTCAATGCTTACTGGGCGACTGCAAGGTGTTAATGTTTTGTTCGGTTGCCGATTCTCCTGAGCAAATATTTTCCTGTCTCGAGAAGCGTCCCGAAACCATACTCTAAACTTCGAGTAAAATTGATGCTCGAAGCTTCGGCGAAATAACGCACCGGTACGGGGATCTCACCGATGCGGTACTGTTTTTCGACAATTTGAAAAAGCACCTGCGTATCGAATACAAAGTCATTGGAGTTGTTCATGAAGTCGATATTCTCTAGCACCTCCCGCTTGTACGCGCGCATGCCGGTATGCCATTCTGAAAGATTTTGTCCGCTAACGATGTTCTCGAAAATCGTCAGCACGCGATTTGCAAGATATTTATACTTCGGCATGCCGCCCGCAAGCGCTTCGCGACGAGTCCGGATCCGTGTTCCGAGCATCACGTCGAAATAATTCTCTTCTATGAAGTCCACGAAATGGGGAATGAGCCGCGGGTCGTATTGGTAATCCGGGTGCAGCATCACAATGATGCTTGCCCCTCGTTCCAGCGCATACCGGTAGCATGTTTTCTGGTTTGCGCCGTAGCCCATGTTATTGTCATGCCTGCGTACTAGCAACCCGAGTTTCCGGGCCAAAGCCACTGTGTGGTCGCTGCTTGCATCGTCAACAAGTATGATTTCGTCTACGTATCGCTTCGGGATTTCACGTACCGTTTGTTCAAGTGTTTTTTCGGCATGGTAGGCGGGCATAACGACAATAACTTTTCGTTTTTTTCGCATGACCATAAATACGAGTAAGTTTCTCAAATAAAAAGGGGGTTGACAATGAGCAGACCTTTCCATACACTTATTATGCCTCGGAGCGATACATCCCTTTTGCACATGTATAAGTAGTTACTACAAGATTTTGTCAGTAATAATGACATAGGGAAGAAAATATTTCCTCCCTAAGCTTGTAGGTAGAAATTTTTTGTGGTCGATACCGCTTCTTTTTAAGGTTTTTTCAGAATTACGATGTGGCATACTATTCGCTAAAGGAATTACGTCGAACAGCTTCGTGGTGAATTGTATCAGAACGAGTATGTAGCACCTTTTCATCACATTTTTCCCAATAACCTACTTCTTAGGAGGCTTATTTTATGGGTCAACAACAACTTCTGCTTATCATCCTTGGCGTTATCATCGTCGGTATCGCCATTGCGGTGGGTCTGAGCATGTTCAGCTCGCAGAGCATCAGTTCCAACAAAGATGCTATTATCAACGACCTGAACAACCTGTTTGCTAACGCGTATCAGTATCGCATTCGCCCGGCTTCGATGGGCGGCGGCGGCGGTTCCTACGCCGGCTATAAAATTCCGGCCACGCTCTCTGAAAACGAGAACGGCACATATGTTACCACTCCTTCTCCGGTAACGGACCCCAATGCGGTCGTGTTTGCAGCCGTCTCGACTCAGGATTCGAACCGTACTGTTACAGTTACCATTGATCAAACCGGTCGTCCGCAGGCCACATCGTGGACTTACGGCGGAGACTTCCTATAAGCCGTTTTTTCACGCAGGCAGATATCTTTCTGCTTGTTTAATGTTACTATTTTCAAGAACATCCCGCGTTCAGCGGGATGTTCTTGTTTTTATCCCCCTACGAAGTCCTCAGAGTCGAAAACCGCTGTAAAAGTGGGATGGAAAGACCGCTTGACACAGTGTATGAAATACTGTATTATTGAACGCCTATGGGTAATCCCATGCTAAACTTTTTGGACGGAGAGTCTTATGCCTGAGTATCGTATAGAGGGCGTGACGGTCGCTGGTAAGCAGGTCGCCGGCGCGATCACGGCGGACAACAAAAAATCCGCTAAACAAAAAGCGGAAGAGATGGCTCGTGAGAAAAAGTTCAAAATAACGGCCATCCATGAGCGTACGACCTTCCTGTATCGGGTGCAAAAAGGCACTGACAAGCCGATTGACGGTGAGCAGAAAGCCTTTTCGAAGGATGAGGTCAAGGTTGCGCTGGAAAAAATGGGCTTCCGCGTTGTTTACGTGCGGAGAAAGCTCTTCGCCGGCGGTCAGAAGGCAGCGCCAGCTGTCGATGTCATTACCTTTGTGCGCGTAAGCGCCGACCTGATGCGCCAAAAGCTTCCGTACAACGAAGTGCTCAACCTACTGGTGAACGACATCGACAACCCGGCGTTGCGTGAGTCGGTCAAAGAGATTAACGCGGAGTTAAAACAAGGCAAAGACAGCGAGAAGGTATTCCAAAAACAGGCCCCGGTGTTCGGAAAATTTACCGCGCACATGCTTGGGTTGGCGTCGAAGAGCGGCAACATGGCGGAGATTTACGATAGCACCGCGAAGTTCCTTGAACGCAACGCGCAGTTCAAACGAAATCTCAAGAGCGCCCTCATCATGCCGTTAGTGACGGTGTTCATCCTGATGCTCGCCGTGCTCTTCTACGTCATGTACATTTTCCCGGCAACGGCGGAAATGTTTGAGAAGTTCAAAATTGACCTTCCGCCGATGACCAAAGCGACGCTGGCGTTCAGCCGCTGGGCGACGTCGAACTTCCTTTGGATTATGCTTGTCATGATTGTGCCGGCGGTCCTTGTCGGGCGCTTTGCTTCCACTGAGAAGGGACGCCTCTTCCTCGATAAAAATTTGTGGAAAGTCCCCGTTATTGGCTCGCTGATGCATAAGACGGCAATTGAAATTTTCTGCCGGGTATTCTACGCGCTGTACAGCGGCTCGGGTGAAAATATCGATGTCATCAAAATGTCCGCCGAAGCATGCGGCAACAAACACATGGAGAAGCAGATTAAGAGCGTCTCTATCCCTCTCATGTTGGAAAAAGGAAAGGGCCTTACTGAGGCGTTTGAAGCGGCCAACGTATTTACGAAAACGGCGATCTCGCGCTTCAGCTCGGGAGCAGAAACAGGAACGGTGCGCAACACGGCGCTGCAGCTTGCCGAGTACTACGAGAAGGAAACAACGTACCGCCTTGCGAACGCCATCGAAGCCATTCAGCTTGCTGTGGCAATGTATATTATGATCGTGCTGATGGCGCTGACTGTCGTTTCGTCTGAAACCGCCGTCGTCAAACCGAAAGCGCCGGGTACATTTATCCATTATATCGGTTCGTGGTTGTCATTTTAACGATTTGTACTGATTAAGGGGATCAGCCATGCCGGAAATAGATATAACTGATAAAATTGGTTATACACTTCTGAAAAAAGGCATCATCGACTTCGAGACGCTTGAGAAGTCTTTGAAGATGAAGGACTCCGAGGAGAATAAAAAGAACCGCAAGAACCTCGGCCAAATCCTTGTATCGGAGTTCGGCGCCGATCACGATGCGGTGTTTCGCGAAGTTGCGAATCTCTATGCGTTCCGCGAGATTTATCTGCAGGACGAAAATCTGGAAGATGCCCGCATCAACTTCATCAAGAAACTTATCGAGGCGCTTCCCGAGGCGCAGCGCGAGATGATGATCCAGGCGAAGATGTTGCCCTTGAAGTACGACGAGCGCCAAACAGATAAACTGGTAGTCATTGCCGCAGACCCCACAGACCGAAACTTGCCGGTCGTTGCCCGAAGTTTCAATGTAAAAAAGTATGAGATCTGCTACGTCAGGCTCAAAGACCTTGTGAGCTTGATGGAGAAGGTCGCGCCCAAGCAGAATGAGTTCCTCAAGATGCTGGAGGATAATGCGATTTCTGTTGAAGGCGGCAGCATGCAGGAAGAGGAAGTAGACGAAGACGCGCTTGAAGCGGAAATTAATAAGAGCGCCTTGGTGAACCTATTTGAAGGATGCTTAGTTGAAGCGGTTCGCAGGGACATCAGCGATATTCATATTGTCGCGGCTGAAGGGAATAAGACAAACTTCATGTTCCGCCTGGACGGTAACCTGCAAGTATGGCACTGCCAGGAAAATACGCTTCCGGAAGCCGTGCTCGCAGTTGTGAAAGACCGTACGAAAAACGTCGACCGATTCGAGCGGGAAATGTCGCAAGACGGTTTTATCCAGCGAGTGATTGACGGACACCAGTTGCGCTTCCGCGTGTCGATTATGCCTATCGTGACAACGGAATTTAAGAACAAGTTTGAAAGCATCGTTATCCGCGTGTTGGACGACCGCAAAGTGATTACCGACCTTGAAAAGCTTGGTTTGCAAGGTCCCGCCCGCGGCTTTTTCTACAAGGCGATTGGCAAGCCCCAGGGCATCGTCATTCTGACAGGTCCTACGGGTTCCGGTAAATCTACAACGCTTATTGCTGCATTGTATCAAGTTATCGACCCAACGGTCAACGTACTCACGATCGAAGAGCCAGTCGAGTACATCATCAGGGGCGCAAGGCAGTTAAAGATCGGTCCGAAGATGTCGTTCGAGCAGTCCATTCGCGGTATTCTCCGTCACGACCCGGACATTGTGCTTGTCGGTGAGATGCGCGATAAGGTAACGGCGGAAACGGCCATCAAACTTGCGAACACGGGTCACTTGGTATTTTCCACGCTGCACACGAACGATGCGCCGAGCGCCGTTGCCCGTTTGTACAAGATGGGCATCGAGCCGTTCCTGATCGCGTACGCCATCAATATTATCGTCGCCCAGCGACTTATCCGGACGCTGTGCAAGGTATGCAAGCAACCGCTTGATGATTCCGAAAAGGGAGACCTGCTCAAGTTTGGCTTCTCCGAAGAAGAGGTGAAGGCCCATACGTTCTACAAACCGGTCGGCTGTGACAAGTGTAACGGCGGGTGGAAGGGCAGAGCTGCTATCCACGAGGCGTTATTCTTCACCAAGGCGATTAAGGACATCGTGCTGAACGCAGGTGAAAAAGTGGACGAGAACGCAATTCGCGACCAGGCTTCGAAGGACGGCATGTGGACCCTGCGTCGTTCGGGTATGGAGCGAATGAAAGAGGGCTCGACCGCGCTTGAGGAAGTCATTGCCTCTACGGTGGAAGACGAGTAAAAATAAATCTAATACGATACATCTTGCACAACGGGCTATCTTGAAAGAGATAGCCCGTTTTTGTTTTATGTGTCAACTCATAAATCGCTCTTAGCTCATATTACGGCGACTATCGCGCACGACCTTATGCGAGATACCACCTCGCGCGTGTGGGAAAAATCCAAGGCCGTTTGGGGACTTTCCAAGTGTATCGTAGAGAGCGGTTGAGGTGGGGAAAAAGCACGAGAGACTCATATCGATACAAAACCGGGTAATTTGTAGAAAGTATAGTATCGCACAAGCCCCCGCATATACAGTCGCCCCCACCTCGTTAGAATCTTCGTTTTCCGCATGAAAACCCGTCATTCCTGTTAGTCTCAACGGCTAATGGATTTTTGGGAATGCATTCCCCGTGGCACGAAAGTAGCACTTTAGTGGGTCAAGACTAAGACTTACTGGAGAATTCGTGACCCAAGTGTTGCTCATAATCTGTGCGATATCGCTGCTTTCGGTGCTGACGCTCAGCGTCAACGGCACCTTTTTAGCAGCTGTTAGCACCAGTATCGAAGCCCAAGCGCAGTTGACGGCTTTTTCGCTGTCCCAAAATCTCATGGATGAAATTCTCTCCAAGGCATTTGATGAAGCGACTGTAGGGGGAAAAGAGGCGTTCGACACCACAGTATTTACTCAATCCAAGTATTTCGGTTCCGAGGCTGGCGAAAGCCTCGGGGGTATCGATTCGACAGGGCGTTCCTTCAGCCAATTTGATGATGTCGATGACTACCACAATTATACTCGAGTCGTGAGAGACAGTGTGCTGGATTACTTTACCATAACGTGTCGTGTTACCTATGTCTCCCGGGAAGCACTCGATAGAGAGGCCTCTGGGCGGACATTTCTCAAAGCAATTACCGTCACGGCCGCACATCCAAATTTTCCGCAGGACAATTCGGGCAATATCGTGCCCGTTGTCTTTCAAGAAATAGCGGTTTCCCGCAAGTATCTGTAATTTTTGGAGTAACTATGGGCTCAAGCAGTAGAATGGATATTGTTGCATCGGCTATTCTGTTCGGTGTTATCCTGACGACAGTCGGAAGGGTGCAGGCCAATATGAATTCAACGATGTATTACAATACCAATAATTACGTTACGCAGAATTTCGTGCTCGCGCTCTCGAAACAAATTGAATTCGATTTCACCAAGATGGGCTACGGAATCGATTCAGCGAAAATCGGGCTTGCAGAGCGCAATGCGATCCGGTTTAGTTATCGCCTGCGCGGCGAGCAAACCCGTCGGACCATCGGCTACTCCGTAGATGTTGCGAAGCGGGCTTCAGAGACGATAAACCCGCGGGACCTCACGATGGTGCGAACCGAAAACGGCAGCGTTGTGGAACAGAATATCGGCATCACCGAGTTTACGTTGACGTATTATAACGCGGCGATGGAAGAAATATCGACGCCGGTGAATGGCGCTCGCTTGGATTCAATTCGTGCCGTCCGTGTGTCATTTCGAATCGAAAGCTTTGAGCCGATCATTCTGCCGGAAGGCGAGCAGTACGTGTCCATGCCGTGGCAGAAACTGTTGTATCCGAAAAATCTTGTAACTTTCATTAAAGGATGTCGTCATGGGTCGTAACGCATTATTACTTGTCATGGGCGTAGGATTTGCTTTCGGAACAATTCGGTACAGCATCAATACAGTGACTGCCGAAGGTTTGCAAAGCAATTGGTCTTATTATAAAGCAATGAACGCGCATAAGCTTGCTAAAACGGCGATCCATACCGCTTTGCACACGTACGATATGGGTGATACCCCTGTGGTACATCAAGATATTCAGTATGCAGGCGGGACATTCAGGATCACCGAATTGAAGACGGATACAGCCCCGTACGATACCGTGTGGATTGCCGCAGAGGGCACATATGAAGATACTACTGCGCAACTATTTTGTACACTGCGCCGCGAAACGCAATTCTTCCCCAACGTCCCCGGGGCGCTTGGTGTTCGTGGGCAACCGGCTTTGTTCTCGCTCAAAGGCAATCCCGAAATTGACGGAAGAAATTACACGGCGGACGGATCTTCCCTGGTGAACTCGGGTGATGTGCCGGGTGTCTCCGTTATGACAACGGCTGATTCTTGGAACTTGTACGTTGCCGCGGGATTGAACCTCACTCAAAAGATCAAAGGTGCGCCGGCAATCGAGGTCGACCCGACAATTCCTGAACCTGCGGACTATTTTGACGATTACCTCGCAAAAGCAGATTATGTACTGACTCAAACACTGGTGAACGGCAATAAGACGTACGGGTCATCTGCTGCACCGGTGATTGTCGTGTGTGACGATCCTTCGTATTGGAATTACAGCGTCAAGTTTTCCGGCAATGTCAAAGGGTATGGCATTCTTGTTGTGCGAGGGAATGTCGAATTTTCCGGTACATCCCAATGGAACGGGTTAGTCCTCGTGACTGGAAAAACCTCCTCGGTCAGTTTTAAAATGTCGGGTACCGCGAGTATTGTCGGAGGCGTCATCCTTGGTCGTGGAACGAACGGCTCAGCGAGCGTCTCGTACTCTGGAAACGGCAACAAGAGTAAACTCAAGTACAGCAGCGAGGCTCTGGCGAACGCGCGCTCAATCGGAAAGCTTCAGTCCTATTCCATCGTAGATTGGTACGAGTAAGTCTGAGAAATCTTTCGGCACAAGAACGTGCGATGCGCTTCCTGGTCATGCTTTGGAAAGTGCGTCGCACGTTTATTTCCAGCCAAGGTACTTTCTTCGCAGGTCTCCCCACCATCTGACGACGCTTTCCTATGCCTGTACCGCACGTCACAATTTCTTGATGGCAGTTTCTCCGCGCGTTGGAAACACTTTTTTGCTGTAAAATGAAGGCTGCGGGGCTAGTGGAAAACCGCGAAAAGGCGCGAAAATCCTTTCCGTGCAACGTGTTGTGTGAAAAGGGGTTGCATTTGGACTTGGAGTTTAGTATTATCTCTTCGTTATTTCGCGTGGTGGAGTGTTGATGCCGGGTAGGGTGATCTCGATACGAACTTAGGGAGCGATGACACAACCGACTCAAGCTGCTCCTCCGAAACCAGCCGGTCCGAGTGTGACAGTTCAAACGGAACTGCCGCCGATTGTTTTGGAGGGACATAAAATTTTAAAAGATACCGCGGCGACTCTTCCCAAGTCCGTCACCGGTCTCGAGCGTCAGATGATGATCGGCGACATCATCACGCGCATGGATGAATCCGTGAAGCAGAAGCTCCACGCGATGATGAATACCTTCCTGACGCGCATGTTTCAAGTGAATGCGTCGGATATCGACATGGGCGGGTACGGAGGACAGGGCTCGGTGTGGTACCGGATCTTTGGGTCGAAGAAGCCGGATAAATCGCTCGGCAATTACTCGCCGGACGAAATGAATATTTTGATCCAGAGTATTATCGGTGAACGGCAGAGAGGATTCTTGTACGAGAATCGCAACCTCGATTTCTCGCACATGCTCTGGGTGAACGAAAATGAATTCCGGCGCTTCCGCGCGGACGCGTACTTCGACCTTGAAATGCTCGCGTTGAATATGCGCGCGATCAACAACACCGTGCGCCCGTACAAGATGCTCGACTTTCACCCGAACGTGACAAAAGTGCTCAGCCTCGCAACGACGAAAGAAGGCCTGTGCTTAGTTACGGGCATCACCGGATCGGGTAAAAGTTCCACGCTTGATGCGATTATTGACGCGAATAACCAAACGGTTGACGCACACATTGTTATTATCGCATCTCCGATTGAGTACGTGCACAAGTCCAACAAATGTATTATCCGCCATCGCGAGGTAGGAAAGGATGTCCTTTCGTTCAAGGATGGTGCAGTTCAAGCGTTGCGCCAGGACCCGGATATTATCATGATCGGTGAGTTGCGCGACCCCGAAACGATTCTCACTGCGCTTGAAATCACCGATTCGGGCCACAAAGTCTTTTCTACGCTTCACACGGCGTCGGCAGTTGAAAGTATCGACCGTATCATCGGTGAGACTCCGCCGGTGGAGCAGGAGCGTGTTCGCAACCGCCTCGCCGATACCTTGCGGGCTGTGTGTTCGCAGAAACTTATCCCCAGTCTCGACGGCAAACGTGCTTTGGCAAAAGAAATCATGCTGGGTACACCCTCGGTTAGGGCAGCGATCAAGAACAACAACACGGGCGAGATTTACCAGATGATTTCAGAGGGTCTTGAAAGCGGAATGACAACGATGGAGCAAGATCTCAAACGTCTTTATCTCCAAAAGAAAATTTCGCTTGAAGCCGCGATGCAATACTGCAATAACAAGCGTCGTATGGAGCAGTTGTTGCAAATGCATTAGGAGATTGAGTTGAAGTGTTACTTTGAGAAACAGCGTCTCGAAGTTTTTTATGTTTCAAGATGAGAATATGTTCCGTTTGTGAAGTTGGGTGTAGGGGCGTTGAGGTTGTCGAATAATTTTTAACATCTCAGGGGTTAGCACCGAATGCCATATCAGCCAGACCAGGGCAAGACAGCTGTAGCGTTGTTTGTCGATGGTCTTGAACTCAAATATGTTCAGCTCTCGTCTAAAGGAGGGCGGATCACGCTACGGGACTTCAAAACGGTTCCGTTGGTACAAAAATTTGAGGAAAAACAAGCGGCACAATTGGCTGAAGATGCAGGGGCCATGGACATGGCGTCTGCAGATGCTTTTGCTGCTGCAGCCCCCGCAGCTCCCGAAGGAGGCCAAGAACAATCCAATGCCTCAGTCCTCTTAAGCGTCATTGGCGACCTGCCACCTTCAAAAATTACTGTTTCATACGCTCTGACCGAACCAGCCATTACCTATCAGGAATTCGATAGCGATTTTGGTTTAAAGGGTTCGAAGTTAACGAAGAAACTCAGTACTGAGTTATCGACTCTTCGAGCTACACCACCGCTTTCCGACGCTTTTGCCACGGTACCCACTGCCAAGGGTGGTCTGCTGACCATAATCCGTGAGGACGGGCTTCATATCGTTGATCTGCTCAATGAAATCAAGCCGTTTACGAGGGGCCGTGTTCCCAACCTGAGCAATATTGATAGTCTCGATCTCTCATTAATGAGTTTGATCCGTGCGAACTACGAGTTGCAGGAAGAGGAAATCACGGTTGTTGTATATGTTGGTACCGAATTTAGCCGTCTGATCTTTATGCAAGGTAAGGAATACTTGCATTTTGCCCCTGTGATAAGCGAAGGGTATCAATCACCTAATCTCGAAAATACGATCTACAGCCGTATTCTTCTTGAGCAAGATAA
>JAKEEG010000044.1 GCA_022616555.1 Ignavibacteriota bacterium
ATACCAGATGATCAAGCCGATAGCAATAGCGCCGATAAGCTCAACGCCCGGATAGAACAAGGCATAATACAAGATCGATTTGATGTTCGCATCGCGATGCGCAGCGTTTATGCCGGAAAATTTCTCAAACGACTTTTTCTCGCGGTTGAAAATCTGGTCCACCAGCATACCGGTGATGTGTTCTTGCATGAAGGAGTTAATCCGCGCGATTTGAAGACGCACTTCCCGGTAGGCTTCGCGGGCTTTTTTACGGAAGAGGAACGTGCCGTAAAACAGTAACGGCAGAACGCTCATGGTGACGAGCGCAAGCTGCCAGTTCATGCTGAACATAAAGTAGAGAATGCCGATAATCGTGAAGATGTCAGTGAATACCATCACGATACCGGAGGAGAACATTTCGTTTAACACTTCAACGTCGTTCGTGACGCGGGTGATAAGCCTCCCGATGGGATTCTTGTCGTAAAACCGGAGCGAAAGCTTCTGCAAGTGGGTAAAGACTTCCATGCGCAGATCAAAAATTGTCCGCTGGCCGATCCATTGCGTGAGGTAGGCGTTGACGTACTGCATGAGCCCCCGGAACACAAGCACACCGAAGAAAGCCATTGTGGTCATCAAGAGGCCCTGTTTGTCACCTGCGGCGATATCGACGTCCACGGCTATTTTCGTAAAGTACGGGCGCACGGCCTCAAGCGCGCTGACGATGATGCTGAGCAGTATTCCAGCAACCACGTGCCAGCGGTAGGGGCGCAGGTACTTCAACAGCCGCCGCATCAGGCGGGCGTCGTATGCTTTACCGAGTACTTCTTCTTCGTGCATAGTCAATTAAAAACGAAAATTAAAAGTGAAAAAAACTATTTGGGACTATATCGCGTCCAGTTCTTGCTCTAACAATTGTTTCTCGTGCAAGTGAGCGTAGATGCCGCCCAATGCTACTAATTCATCATGTGTACCGCGCTCGACTATCTCGCCATTATCCAAGACGCAAATCAAATCCGCGTCCTTTACCGTTGAAATCCTGTGACTGATAATGATGCTCGTGCGATTCCTCATGAATTCGCGAAGGCGTTTGAGAATTTCCTCTTCGGTATGTGTATCAACTGAGGAGAGTGCGTCGTCGAGGATGAGGATGTTCGGCTCTCTCATCAATGCACGGGCGATGCTCGTTCGCTGTTTTTGTCCGCCGGAGAGCGTAATCCCGCGCTCGCCGATCATTGTTTCGAACTGCTTTGGAAATTCTATAACGTCCTTCGAAATCTGAGCAATCTCAGCGGCGTCCCTGAGATGTTCTTCGCTATGGTGGTTGTCAACTCCGTAGCGAATATTTTCCGCAATCGTATCAGAAAAGAGAAATGTTTCCTGAGGAACATAACCGATATGCGAGCGTAGGATTGCAACCGGGATATTTCTCACGGGAGCGCCGTCTACGAGCACCTCGCCTTCGCTTGCTTCATACAGCCGCGTGATAAGGTTGATGAGCGTAGTTTTTCCGGCTCCCGTATAACCGATTACGGCAAGCGTCATGCCGTTATCGATTTTCAAATTGATATTTTTCAGTGTCGGCTTCTCCGCATTCTTGTGGGTAAATGTTACATTGCGAAATTCTATCTCCCCGCGAATGTTTGTTATGCTTTGGTCTGTCGCTTCGGTATCGCGTATTTCCGGTACCGTATCGAAGATTTTTGCCAGCCGCGCCATCGAGGCAGCGCCTTGTTGCATGAGATTGGCGACCCAGCCGAAGGCAATCATGGGCCAGATAAGCATAACGAGATAGCCGAAGAATGCTGTCAGCGTCCCGATGGTAATTGCTCCATCGATGACGCGCACGCCGCCGAAATACAAGACCATAAGAATGGAAAACCCAACGAGCACAAACATCAGCGGCCACATGATTGACTGCACGCGTGCGAGAACGAGGTTCTTTTTTAAGTAATCCCAACTAATAGTGCGGAAGTCTTCTATCTCAAATAACTCGCGGACGTACGCCTTGATAACTCGGATTCCGGAAAGGTTCTCTTGAGCTTTAGTTGTAAGCTTAGAGAATTGCTCCTGCCGCTCGTTAAACTTTTCGTGCACTGATTTGCTGATCCTGTACACCACAAGCGAGACAAGCGGTAATGGAACAAGGGCGAGCAAAGTCAGGCGCCAGTCTGTAACAAGCATCATCGTCAGGACCATGGTGAACGTCATCAGCGTATCGGAGGGGTACATGATGCCGGGACCGAGAACGTTGCGCACAGCAGCGATGTCGTTCGTGGCGTGAGCCATCAGGTCGCCGGTCGGCGTGTTCTGAAAATACGGATAGTGCAGTTTCTGCAAGTGAGCGAGGAAATCATTCCGCAGGTCGTACTCGATGTGCCGCGACGTAACAATAAGCGTTTGCCGTGTTAAATATGTGAAGAAACCGGCTACCAGAGAGAACCCAACGATATACAACGCCCACATCATCAGGTTGTCCGTGATGTACGTGCTCGTCTCGATGCCGGCTTTCAGTTCGTCAACAGCGTAGCCCAGCAAGAGCGGCTGAACGACGGAAAAGAGGTTGCTGCCTACGACCGTGAGAATACCAAGAATGAGTATCTTCTTATGGCGTAGAAGGTATGGTTTAAGGCGTAAAAGAGACTTCATGTGAATGAAAAATCAAAGAATGAGGCAATACAAGAACAATCTAGCTCATCCGATAGTTTCAAATTTCGTGTACGGATGCAGAATTTTGGGAATTACAACTTTTCCCTCTGGTGTTTGATTCACTTCCAACAACGCCGCAACTATGCGGGGAAGAGCGAGTCCTGAGCCGTTTAATGTATGTACAAATTCCGGCTTGCCGCTCGCGTGCTTGAAACGTACATTCATCCTGCGTGCCTGAAACGCCTCAAAATTGCTGCACGAGGAAACTTCGAGCCATTTCTGCTGTCCCGGTGCCCAGACTTCAAGGTCGTATTTTTTCGATTGCGTGAATCCCATGTCGCCTGTGCACATGAGAAGCACATGGTAACGCAATCCCAACAATTGCAACAAATGCTCGGCATCCTGTCGTAACGATTCCAGTTCGTCATACGAAGTTGACGGGTGCACGAATTTCACCAGCTCGACCTTATCAAATTGGTGGATGCGGTTTAACCCGCGTACGTCTTTGCCGTATGACCCGGCTTCACGCCGGAAACAGGGGGTATATGCGGCAAACCGAACCGGTAACTCTTTTTCTTGTAGGATTTCGTCTCTATAGAAATTGCTCACGGGCACTTCTGCCGTTGGAATCATGTACAGATTATCTCGCTCAGCAACGTACATCAAATCTTCTTTGTCGGGTAATTGCCCTGTGCCGCGCGCGCTGTCTTCATTGACAACGATAGGCGGCGCCATTTCACGGTACCCACGTTGGTTTGCTTGGTCCAAAAAGAAATTTATCAGCGCGCGTTCGAATGTTGCTCCTTTGCCGATATAAAAGGGGAACCCCGCGCCGGCGACTTTGGCGCCGCGGGAGAAATCGATGATCCCCAATTTTTCGGCAATCTCCCAGTGGGGTTTCATCGGAAAATCAACCGAAGGTGCTTCGCCCCACACGGCAATTTCTTTGTTGTCCGCCGGACTCTTACCGAACGGCACGGAAGGATGCGGCAAGTTGGGAACGTTTAGTAAAAGCGTATTGAGCGAGTGTTCAATGGCATGTAGCTCGTGGTCGATTGATTGTATGCGATTCTTTACAACATCCATCTCAGCAATCAGCGCCGCAGTATCTGCCCCTTCCTTTTTCTTTTTGCCGACTTCCGCCGAAACCTGATTGCGCTTGGCTTTAAGCGATTCGCCTTCCTGAATAAGCGCGCGACGCTTTTCGTCCAGCGAGATGATGTCCCCAAGGTTAACGGTCAAGCCTTTAGCTTCCGTGCCTTTGCGGACGAGGTCGTAGTTTTCGCGTATGAATTTTATGTCGAGCATAGGTTAGTGGTTGATGATTTCAAACTCCACGAGAATAGGCAAATGGTCCGACGCGTCGCTTTTGAGCACGCGCGCGGATATTGGCCGCAACGATACTGCTGTTTCCGAACCCGGTTTGGAAACGAAAATATAATCAATTCTTTTGACAGGATTTTGGGATGGAAAGGAAAATCCTTGCCCCGTTCCGGCAATTTCCCAGCATTCTTCAAAATCCGCTTTTAGTAAGCCAATCGTGCGACTATCCGGAACGTCGTTCATGTCTCCACACAGAATGACGGGTATGCTGCACTTCGCCTGTGCTTGGATCACCTTCCGAGCGGCAGGAGTTTTCGGATAGGCTCTAACGACACTCCGTCAGGCAGCGGTCGATCCGGCGCAGCGTCGCTGCCTTCCCCAGGATCGCGAGCGTGTCGCCGAGGGGAGGGCTGGCGGCGGCGCCGGTCACGGCCACGCGCAGCGACTGGGCGACCTTGCCGAGACCCACGCCGCGCTCCGCGGCCAGCGCCTGCGCGCACGCCTCGACGGCCGGCGCGTCGAAGCGATCGAGCGCGGCGAGCCGCGCGCGCGCGTCCTGGAGCAATGCGAAGCCGGAGGGATCGCCCTTCGAGAGGTGCTTCGCCACCGCCTGCGGGTCGTACGCGAAGGCGTCGTCCGCGACGAGCGCGAACCCACCCGGGCCCGCCTGCGATCCCGCATCGGCAAGCGTGCGGCAACGGCTGCGCACGACCCCCGCGTAGCGCCGCCGCCACGTCTCGTCGCGCGCGAGGAGCGCCGGCGCGTAGCGCTCGCACCACTCGGTCAGGCGCGCGAAGAACGCCTCGTCGCCCATCGCCGCGATCGCGTCCTGGTTGAACGCGAGCAGCTTGTCGCGGTCGAACTTCGCGTTGCCGCGCCCGATCCGCTCGATCGAGAAGTGCGCGGCGAGGTACGCGCGGTCGAAGCGCTCGATGTCCTTCCC
>JAKEEG010000045.1 GCA_022616555.1 Ignavibacteriota bacterium
CGCATCGCGATGCGAACATCAAATCGATCTTGTATTATGCCTTGTTCTATCCGGGCGTTGAGCTTATCGGCGCTATTGCTATCGGCTTGATCATCTGGTATGCGGGAGCGCAGGCACTCGACGGTGCTATCACACTTGGTACCGTGATGGCATTTTTGCAATTCAACGAGATGTTCTGGCGCCCTATCCGAGACCTCTCGGAAAAATACAATATTCTGCAAACAGCAATGGCATCATCCGAGCGGGTGTTCCATTTACTGGACGACAAAACGATGATGTCAGAGCCGGCACAGCCTTTTTCGTTGGATAAAATTCGCGGCGAGATCGAGTTCCGCGATGTGTGGTTTGCCTATAATGTTCCCTCCGACGGTGTAAGCTCGCCTGAATGGGTGTTGAAAGGCATTTCGTTTCACATCAAGCCGGGCGAGACGGTAGCAATCGTCGGGCACACCGGCGCTGGGAAAACTTCAATCACCAGCCTGATGAGCAAGTTCTACGAGATCCAAAGAGGCGAGATTTTGGTGGATGGTTTTAACATCCAACGCATCCGCTCTCAGGACCTGCGTAAACATCTCTCGATTGTCCAGCAGGATGTATTCCTGTTCTCGGGTGATATTAAAGGCAACATCAACCTCGGTAACGACGATATCCCTCTCGACCGGATTCAAGCTGCAGCACGAGTAGTCGGAGCTGATAGATTCATCCAACAACTCACCGGCGCGTACAATGCAGAAGTGAAGGAACGCGGGGCAACGTTATCGGTCGGACAGAAGCAGCTTCTTTCCTTTGCGCGGGCACTGGCTCACCAGCCGAAAATTTTGATTCTCGATGAAGCGACATCCAGCGTCGACACAGAAACGGAGCAGCTGATCCAGGCCGCTATTCGAAAGCTGTTGCAGGGCCGAACGTCAATCGTGATAGCACACCGGCTCTCAACCATCCAGCGCGCCGATAAGATTATCGTACTCCACAAGGGCGAAATCCGCGAGCAGGGCACACACCAGGAACTGCTCGCACTCAACGGCATCTACAAACGACTGTACGAGTTGCAATACAAAGAACAAGAAGTAAAAGCATAGCTCTCAGCAACCCACGGCAATCCAAGAGGTCAAAAGATGCTTCTCATTTTCTTGTTCGTGTTTGCACACGTTCAGGACAACACGCTCACCATCCGTTTCATCGGAAACGAGGCTTTCGAGATTTCCGACGGCAGGACAACACTCCTCACCGACTATCCGTATCGCTCCGGTGCCTTCGGTTACATGACGTACGATGACAAATCCGTACAGCCAAAAGGAAACGTTATACTGCTCATTACTCACGGACATGCAGACCATTTCGACGGTTCTCTATTGCCTGATTCATCCTGGCGTGTTATTGCACCTCAGTCTGTTACTCGTTCACTGAGCAGTAAACAAGTCATTGCACTGGACTCCGTTATCACTTTCGGTGGTATCAACATTTACCCCATCCGTACTAAACACGGCGATATTGAGCATTATTCCTATCGCGTCGAATGGGGACGCCGGAGCTTGTATTTCTCCGGTGACACAGATGTTGTACAAGAGTTCATGGAACAAAAGAATTTGGACTACGCGTTTGTATCGCCTTGGCTTTACCAAAAAGCCATCGCAAGCGGGGTAATCCCTGCCCGTCAAGCCGTGATCTATCATCATCAAGACAAAGAACAAATCCCTGATTGCAGCTCCTGCTGGATTCCCAAACAAAACGAGACGCTTAGAACTTCTACGAACTAGTTCCTCGATCAACTATACTCTCGCCCCGCCCTTGCAAGTCTCAACTTCCCTCCCTACATTCTAGAAAGACAATCCATAATAACTTTCCTGCATGCCAGACCAACAAAAAGTTGTTACAATTGAGCGACACATTATCGAGGGTGAGCGTGCGCACCCCGGCGCAACAGGACATTTCTCCGGCTTACTGCGAGATCTCACACTTGCCTTCAAGGTCATTTGGCGCGAGGTCAGCAAAGCCGGCTTGGTAGACATCCTCGGCGCCGCAGGGCAAACTAACGTCTCCGGAGACGATGTAAAGAAATTGGACGTGTACGCAGACGAAGTCATTTACAAGGCAATGGACCACGGCGGACACTTGTGTGTGATGGCGTCCGAAGAGAACGAAGACGTCCTGCACATTCCCGACCAATATCCGACCGGCAGATACGCGCTGCTCTACGATCCGCTCGATGGCTCGTCGAACATCGATGCAAATGTCAACATTGGAACTATTTTCTCCATCTACCGGCGCATCTCGCCGAGCGGCAAAGGAAGATTGGAGGATTGTCTGCAGTCGGGTTATAAGCAAGTGGCGGCGGGATATGTTATCTACGGCTCTTCGACGATGCTTGTGTATACAACCGGAGATGGTGTGCACGGCTTCACGCTCGACCCAAGTATCGGTGAATTTCTTTTGTCGCATGAAGACATTCGCATCCCCAAGCGCGGCAAAATCTACAGCGCTAACGAAGGCAACTTCCACCGGTGGGATGAGAATCTTAAAAAGTATGTACAGTATTTGCATGAAGAGGATAAAAACACAAACCGCCCCTACTCGCAGAGATACATCGGGTCCATGGTGGCCGACGTGCACCGCACGCTTTTGTACGGCGGTATTTTTATGTACCCTGCCGATAAGAAAAACCCGGAGGGCAAGCTCCGCTTAATGTACGAGTGCAATCCCATGGCGTTTATCATTGAGCAAGCCGGCGGGCGCGCAAGCAATGGTAAGCAGCGGATCCTGGATATTCAACCTTCCACGCTACACCAGCATACGCCGCTTTTTATCGGCAGCGAGGAAGACGTCGCATTAGCAGAGGAATTCATCCAGGGCAAACGGTAGGAGGAGAATGCAAGAAGACCAACTCATCGCCGAAACCGATTTCGTCGTCGTAGACGTCGAGACGACAGGCTTAAGCCCGACCGAAGACCGAATCACTGAAATTTCCATGATGAAGGTGCGAAACGGGCAATTGGTTGATGAGTTTGCTACACTGGTTAATCCCCTTGTGCATATTCCGGCTGAGATCACCGAGCTGACAGGCATCAACGATCTCATGGTAAAAGATGCGCCTCCAGCGCGTGAGATTGCTTTAACGATGGCGGAGTTTCTTCGTGATTCAGTTTTTGTTGCTCACAACGCCGCGTTTGATTGGGGATTTGTCTTTCATACCGTTCTGCGTGAGCGCGGCATAGAGCTGATCAACCCACAGCTTTGTACGGTGAGACTTTCGCGAAGAATTGTGCCTCAGCTTCCGAGTAAATCGCTCGGCCAAGTGGCTAAGTTTATGGAGATCGACATCCCAGTCCGCCACCGCGCTTCCGGCGACGCGTATGCAACTGCCATGCTGCTTATAAAGTACATCTCGTACGTCGAGAAACGCTTCGCAATCAAAACGGTGGAAGAGTTGCTGAAGTTCCAATATTACGCAAAAGCAACAGTCTAATACCAACTGAAACTGGCAACTGGAAACTGGTAACCTGCCTGCCGGCAGGCAGGCTCGAAACTGCTTTTATCTCCCCACCGCTCTCGGCATTGACACCAAACTCGCATTCCCGTCTTTATCTACCGCCTGAATCCCAAACAAGTACTCATCTTTCGTCGCTTTGAGTGACACGGTCGTATCGGATGTAAATAGCTGATGCTGCCACACTGGCGATGTGGTCTCACGAGAGCGAACAAAATACCCAGCGAGGTCTGATTCCGTATTTTTATTCCATCGAAGCACTGTTTCATAGCCTAGCGCGGCGACAATTTGACAATTCTCGGGCGGTGCTGGCGCATTGGCAAGCGTTGCCATTCCTGCGGCATTCGCTCGCGCAATGTTTGCGCAGTAGTCAAAGTCCATAAACTTTACCAAATCCCCGTATTCCTTGCCTTTTTCCGCTCGCACGTCTTGGTGCTGCCAGTCATAGTTTTCCGTCGCCACGCTGAACCGCACCGCGGAAAATCCCAATTGGTGAAACGGCCTATGGTCGCCCCCACGCGAGAACCGGTCGAGACGATATACCATCTTCACGCTAAAGTCCGGATTATAGCGTTCCGCAATCTCCTTGATGTAGCGCGCAAGCGAGCGCGAACCGCCGTCGTTTTCATGTCCTAATGAAACGGTCCGTCGAAAAGCCATCCCCGTATCGACTGCGCTAAATGCCTCAGAGAATAGTCGCACATACTCGTTCTTCCTTACGCCATCCCCACCCATGCTGTTGCCAACGATGTCGTTATTAAACACTGCTTCGACATTCCAGCCGTTGTCCTTCGCCATTTTAGCCCAGGCTCCAGCGCCGAACAATCCCTGCTCTTCGGCAGCAAAAGCGATAAAAACAAGTGTCGCATCGAACTCGTATTTGCTCATGACGCGGGCAAGCTCAAGAACGAGTGCAGTCCCGCTGCCGTCATCGTTCGCGCCGGGTGCATCGCTTCGCGCATCCATCGGGTCGCTGGCGCGTGAATCGTAATGCCCGCCGACCACGATCAGGCGCTTTGCCGACTCGCTGTTCGGATTTTTTGGTTTGAGCGTGGCGACCACGTTAATGACATTAGTCGGATTCGGAATTCTGGTCGAAGGCGGAACAGTTGACTCATGGAACGCCACCGATAGCCTGCCTCCGCTCGCTTTGGCGTATCGCTCGAATTCCGATTTAATCCATCGCCGCGCTGCGCCTATACCTCTCGTTTCGCTCACCGTATCTGAGAGCGTATGCCGTGTGCCAAACGACACGAGCTTCTCAACACTCGCTTTGATGTTATCGGCAGAGATTTCTTTGAGGATTTTCTCTACGGTTGGATTCTTGGAGGGCGGTTCTTGTGCAAAAGCACTGAACATCGCAGCAATGATAAACAGGAAATAACGTTTCATGATTAACTCCTTTTCACCAACTCAGGATACTTAATCCCCGCACCTGTGTTAAACAACAAAATAGTCTCATCAGGAGTTACGAAGTTCTCCGCCAACAGTTTTTTCAACGCCACAAGCGTTGCCGCACCTTCGGGACAAATAAACAGCCCCTCCTTCTGTGCAATCTCACGCATCGCGACAAGCAGCTCTTCGTCCTTTACTGCTACAGCCGAGCCGTTGCTGTCATACACAGCTTTGAGTATCAGATGATCCGCAAATGCTTTCGGCACGCGTAAGCCTGAAGCGACGGTCTGCGCATTCTGCCAGAACTCGGATTCCGATTTTTGTTCTTGAAACGCCTTGACAATCGGAGCGCAGCCGGCTGCCTGCACAGAAATCATGCGCGGTCGCCTGCTGTTGATCCACCCCAATTGCTCCATCTCATCGAACGCCTTCCACATTCCAATCAGTCCCGTGCCTCCGCCGGTGGGATACAAAACCACATCCGGTAATTCCCAATCGAATTGCTCCGCCAGCTCGTAGCCCATCGTTTTCTTTCCTTCGAGGCGGTACGGCTCTTTTAATGTCGAGACGTCGAACCATCCCTTTTGTTTTTTCTCATTCATCACTTTCGCCGCGTCGCTGATATTTCCTTTCACAAGCTCAACCTGTGCGCCGTACACGATGGATTCTTTGATATTAATTTCCGGCGTGTCTTCCGGCATAAAAATAATACTCTGAAGCCCAGCCCGAGCCGCGTACGCTGCTGCCGCGCCGCCGGCGTTCCCGGCAGTGGGCATGCACACTGCTCTCACGCCAAGCTCCTTCGCTTTGGAAATAGCCATTGCGAGCCCACGCGCTTTGAACGAGCCGGTCGGCAATTGCCCCTCGTCCTTCATCCACAAGTTTGACAAGCCCAGCTCGTCGCCGATTTTCCTTAACGGAACAAGGGGCGTCATGCCTTCCCCGAGCGAAACGATGTTCGTTTCCCGCTCGATAGGAAGCACCGGCAAGTAGCGCCACATGGACGGAGCCTTGCTCTTGAGGTGCTCGCTCAAAAATTGGCTCTTCGCCGCCTGCAAATCATAGCGTGCGAGTAACGATTTACCGCACGAACGGCAAACAGCCTGTAACTCGTGGGGTGAGTGTCTATCGCCGCAGACGCTGCATTCGAGATGCGTCAAAAACGTTAACGGTATGTTCATTCTCCGGAACTCAATGCTGAGTATGGCTGTTTAATACGACGTTGGAAGGAAAGGTAGAACGAGAAAGTTCAAGAATCAAGCCACCATGCCTAAGTTTTTGTTGAATCTCAGCGCCATTTTTTCTACTTTAGGAGCCGTTGTGTGTGCAGAGGCACATCCGAATACTCCATCTTGAGGAGACTATGACCAAACGACTAGTGTTTGTCGCTGCTCTCTTAACCCTTGCTACCGTCTCAACTTTTTCTCTTCCCCGTTTCGCCAGTCGAACCGGTTTTGCATGCCGCAGTTGCCACGTCAATCCCATGGGCGGGGGTATGCGCTCGCCTTTCGGGGTTTCGTACGGCACTGACGAGCTGCCGATTAAATCCTGGCAGGAGGATTATGCGCTTGAAGACTTCAGCACGAATCTTACAGATTTTCTTTCGTACGGCGCTGATTTCCGCATGCTATATTTCGCCCAGTATAAGGAAAATCCGGATGTAAGGCGCAATTCGTTTTTCCCGATGCAGGCGGATGTTTATCTCAATTTAGCTGTATCGAAAAAGATCAATCTTTTCGTAAACCCGGCATTCGGACCGTTTGCCCGTTATGAAGTATTCGGGCTTGCGAAAATTCTCCCGGCGAACGGATTCGTTAAGGTCGGACGCTTTACGCCCTCCTACAGTTTGCGGTACGACGACCACACATCGTACGTGCGCGAGGCGACGCCGTTCCGCAACAACAGCGGACAGCAAACAGGGATCGAAGTTGGCATCGCACCCGACCCGGTCACCATTGTTGTCGCTGTCACTAACGGCGTTGTTGGCGACCGTTCGACCGTCTCTCCGAAAGCATTATACGGACGCGCCGACGCTCGATTCGATGTTGACTTCGCGAAGATTTTCCTTGGAGCTTCGGCCTATAACGATAACGCCGGCGGCGCTGAATTGATGATGCTGAGCGGGTTTGGAGGAATTACCCTTTTAGAGCGATTGACAGTCATAGGAGAAATTGAGCAGATCGATGGCAATTCGCCGCTTATGAGCGTGAACGGCGAAAGAAGTGCACGCAACAACGCGGGACTCCAGCTTACGCAGCGTGCAACGATGGTTGAAGCAAGCTATCTGCTTACTGAGGGGGTAGACCTCAAACTCACGTATGACGTATTCGACCCTAATATTGATTTTCAAACAGGCTTAGTGACGCGATATTCCGGCGGAATCGAATTCTTCCCGTTTAGCGGGGTTGAAGTTCGGCCTATTCTCCGGTATACAGACGATACAGTCCTGAATGTCAAAACGAAGGACGTGCAAATCCTCTTCCATTTTTTCCTCTAAATCATAAAACGGACGCATGAACCCAACACTAAAATTTCTATCCTCGGCAGCAGTACTCTGTTTGGTTGTAACGATTCTATCATGTCAAGATGCCGGAATAATTGGAACGCCTCCATCCCAGGAAGGCCCTGTTTCGTTCTCGCAACAAATTCAGCCCATCTTTAACAATAACGGATGCACGGGTTGTCACGGGGGCAACGGTGGTTTGTTTTTAACTCAAGGACAGAGTTACAGCAATCTTGTGAACGTTAATGCACAGGCGTCCTGCACAACCATCAAGCGAGTGTTGCCGTTCAATACGGCACAAAGCGTGCTGTACATCCGCATTTCGGCGAATACATCCGATACGCAATGCGGAACAAATTCACGTATGCCAAAAGATGGCGCGCGACTGCCACAAGCAAGCATCGATCTAATACGTGATTGGATTAACTCCGGAGCTCCAAACAACTAAGGAAGATTATGGAACGACGAGTCGTGTTCGTAGCAGTCCTTTTACTCTTAACCGTTGCAGGCGCGTTCGGACAAGAGAAGACAAAAAAGAAAGGGACAAGCTCTTCTAGAGAGACAAACTCCGCGAAAATCGATTTTGCAAAAGAGGTGTTCCCCATTATCCGGTCGAATTGCCTCCCCTGCCATCTTGCTGAAAACGAAAACCCGAGCGGCTTAGCTCTCGACAACTACGAAACGCTGATGAAGGGCGGCGAACACGGCAACACCGTCGTGCCCGGCAAACCCAAGGAAAGCAACCTGTATCTCAAACTCCTGCCCAACCCGCCCTTTGGAAAGCAAATGGCGCGCAATAGGAAAAAACTCTCCGAAGAAGAAATTATGACGATTTACAAGTGGATCGAACAGGGGGCAAAGGAAAAGTAGCGCTCTACCTTCTACTCCACCCTTTCCACTTTAATCGTATTTGTTGAGCCGCGGGCAAAGAGAGGTATGCCCACGGTTGTCACCACATAGTCACCCTTCTGAACGAACCCGCTTTTTACCAATTCCTCGTTAATGCGCTTGAGTGCTTTGTCGGTATCCCCTTCCATATCCGGCACGATAATGCCGTGCACGCCCCAGACAAGGTTCAAGCGGCGCAGGATTTTTTCCCGCGCGGTCACGGCAATAATACGGGCCTTGGGGCGGTATTTTGCCGTATTCAGTGCGCTGAAACCAGAATGCGTAACCGTGACAATCGCTTTGGCATTTACTTGCTCTGCAATAACACACGCCGCGCGCCCGATCGCGTCGAAGGAAATATGCTCCGGATTCGTTGGCTTATTGGCAATATGCAAATGATCGCGATGCTGTTCTTCCGCCTTGCGGATAATGCGGTCCATCGTTTGGACTGCCTCAACGGGAAACGCCCCAACCGATGTCTCGCCGCTCAGCATCACCGCATCGGCGCCGTCGAGCACGGCGTTGGCGACGTCGTTCGCCTCGGCGCGTGTCGGGCGCGGGTTACCGATCATCGACTCCAGCATTTGCGTCGCGACGATAACCGGAACGCCCGCTTCGTTGCATTTCCGCACGATCATCTTTTGGGCGATGGGCACATCTTCCGGGGCGAGTTCCACGCCAAGGTCGCCGCGTGCAACCATCACCACATCCGTTGCTGCGATAATCTCATCGATATGCTCGATGGCTTCCGGTTTCTCGATTTTCGCGACAATCGGAACACGCTTTCCCTTTTGCACCTCTTTGATGATCACCTCGCGCAACTGACGAATGTCGTCGGCTGTCCGGACAAACGACAGCGCTATATAATCGATGTCGTGCGCAAGTCCAAACCTCAAGTCTTCGACGTCCTTGTCCGTAAACGATGCAACGCTCACCTTCACGCCGGGTAGGTTCATTCCCTTTTTCTCCGCAAGAATCCCACCATTAACGACAGTGCAAATCACATCCGTCTCGGTCTTTGAGGACACAGTGAGCTTCATTTTGCCGTCATCGACGAGAATTGTATCGCCGATCCTTACATCCTGCGGCAATCGCTTGTAGGTGGTGGAAACTCGCTTGTCGTTTCCCCGGATTTCTTCCGTCGTGAATGTAAATTGCGCTCCCGTTTTCAACTCTACAGTCGCCTCTTCCAGCAAGCCCGTCCTTATCTTTGGACCGCTCAGGTCTTGCAAAATAGAGAGATGCTGCCCTGTTTTCTTGCATGCCTCCCTCACGCTCGCGAGGACCATCTCATGCATGGCGTGTGAGCCGTGTGAGAAATTCAAGCGCACAACATCCATCCCCGCCTCTACCATCCGCACAAGGGTATCGACCATTTGAGAAGCGGGACCCATGGTCGCAACAATCTTCGTTCGAGCATTGGTCATGAGGGTGTTCATGAGGCGCGTTCCTTCACGGATTGCAGTTCGTGCACTATCTCCGGGAGAATTTCTCCCGCGTTGCCAAGAATTGTTTCGTGAGTGCGAAGCGAAAGGTCGGTATATTCCCGATTGATTTCAACTACATAAGCACCGCGCTCCCGCGCGGTAAGCGGTAGCGATGCCGCCGGGTATACAACTGCCGAAGTGCCAGCGCACAAAAATAGGTCGCACTTCTCAGAGGCTTTAGCTGCCTTCTGGAACACTTCGGCCGGCAATACTTCTCCGAACCATACCACGTCGGGGCGCACCAAACCTCCGCAGGATTTGCAACGCGGGACTTTCCGCTCGGCAAGGGCCTCAAGATCATCCGTGTACGTATGGCAATCGATGCAATAACTTCGCTCGATGTTGCCATGCAGCTCCAGCACATTTTTGCTTCCGGCACGAGTGTGCAGGTTATCGACATTCTGCGTGACAAGCGTAAACGTGCGCACCAAACGCTCCATATCGACGAGTGCGAGGTGCGATGGATTTGGCTGGACGTTTTTCATCACCTGCTTGCGATAGGCATACCACTCCCACACCAATTCCGGATTGTTGATGAACGCATCAAAGTTCGCAAGCTCTTCCGGTTTGAATTTCTGCCACAAGCCTTCTGCGCCGCGAAAGGTTGGAACGCCGCTTTCCGCAGAAACACCCGCGCCCGTCAGCACGCAAATTGATTCTGCGTTCCGAAGCACCGCTCGAAATTTATCCGAAAAGTTCATTGCGCCGGCTGTAACACCATATGATTCTTGCTGGATTGTTCAATCAGTTCCCTATCCATTGGCACGTGCCGATAACCACCCTCAAGCCACAGTTGAACTTGGTCTTTGTAATGGTTGTGATAGACCTGCCCGGATTGCCCCGGTGGCGTTACCGCACGAGTATTGTTGGCGTCGGCAAGGTCAAAGATCTGCCTAGTCGATGGTCCGACGTGATTGACAAATGGCCTAGCAAGACGGTAGTCGCCTTTCCAGACCGTCGAATGAGCACCCGGAATCTGAAACGGCCCCACATTGAAAATTGAGCGTAGTATTGACACATCCCCGAACACATGACCAAACTCGACTTTATGCAGCCTCCCCCAGCGCCATTCTTTCAACTCGCCGCCTAGTGAGCCCTTGAGATCATTGAGCGCTTTCTCAAAACTCATTCTGATGATGTCGTCGCGCGTCTCGTGTTCTGGTGTAAACACATTGTCGAACCAGGCTGACGAGCCTTCTTTCAGAAGCCGTGTCGTAACCGTCAACGGGACACTAGCGAGCGTATCGTATAGCGCCAGCAGCTCAGGACCCATCTCGTCTTCGAACGTCAGTTGTATGACATTTACAAAAAACGACTGGAACACGCTCGTTGCAACATCATCGGTGTTCATCCGGAAATCCCAATTTCGCAGTATCGTAAGCGCCGCTCCTACTTCGCTGTCGAGCGTGTCATATTCGACGTATGCGTCTAAAATCAATGGAACAATCTCGCGTGCATGCGGCGACGTCACGTCGGCTTGCAATCGCTGAAAATCCTCCGCGGAGAATTTTTCCTGGCTGCGAAGGACTTCATTGATGCGCATTGCCCGCCAGGGCGGCTCCCAGTGATGCGAGATATGGTACGGGTAGGTATCCGGAATAATCTTATTATTTGCCGTGGCGATGTATTCTTCGTCCGGGTTGTATGATTCCGGCATTCGCTCGAACGGCACATAGCCTTTCCAATCATGCTCGTCGGTCATCCCCTGATAGGGCAATGTTGCTCCCTTCGTTCGGCGGATGGGAAGTATCCCGCCCGTTCGATATCCAATGTTGCCTTCAACATCCGCATACACAAAATTCTGAGCGGGCACGGCAAAATGTTTCAAACCCTCCTTGAATTCTCTCCAGTTCGTCGCCTTGTTAATCATATAGAAGGCTTTAGCTTCATTGGAAACCTCCTTTCCCGCCCAACGCATCGAAATAAGCTGCTCGGCATATTGTGCAACCGGCTCGAACCGATTGACAATCGGCCCCCGGTGTGTTTGATACACCGTAAGAAGTACAGGATTACCGTCCTTCACCAAAATCGTGTCGATGCGTTGAGTCATCGGCTTCCATGTTCCCTCGAAACGATAACCGGTCGGATGCTGAAGTGAATCCACTGCTTCGATATAAAAATCCTCGTCATCTGCCATAGCATTCGTGACACCCCATGCGATGTACCGATTACGGCCGATGACGACAAAGGGAACCCCGGGTATTGTCGCACCGCTTACCTCGATGCCGGGCGCGGAAATGTGCGCTTCATACCAGCGCGCTGGCGCGGTCAACACCAGATGTGGATCGTTAGCAAGTATGGGCTTGCCTGTTACAGATTTTGCACCGGACACAACCCAGCCATTGCTTCCGCCGTGAAACCCCGGAGCGCCTGTGAGTGCCCGGTATGTTTTGTCCGCATTAAGAAGGGGTAATAACGACTGTGCAATCCGCCTTCCTGTCGGAACTTCGGGAATGATAAATGGCGCGTCTTCATCCCATTCGGGAAAAATCTCACGCGCCTTCTGCTCGCCAAAACGCTCAACGAGTTCCGACAGCAACACATCAACCCAACGCGCGTGGTTTAATTCCCACGCCATAAGACGCGAAACTACGACGCTGTGCTCCACTCTCCATGGTTCCGGGTCAAAACTCAGGACGTCGAACTCTACCGGGTAACGGCCTTGATTAGACTGAATGTACGCATTGATGCCCTTCGCATACGCGTCAAGCTGTTGGCGGGTTTGGTCGTCAAGCTCTTCAGTCAGTTGGTGTGCTAGATGTGGAAGTCCTATGGTCCGAAACATCCGGTCCACGTTCAAAGCGGGCTCGCCCAATATTTCGGCAAGCCGCCCCATGCCGGCGCGGCGGATGATTTCCAGCTGCCAGAGCCGATCCTGCGCGTGAAGGTACCCAACGGCAAACCACGCGTCGTTCTCAGATAAGGCGTAAATATGTGGCATGCCGTACTCATCACGGTAAACATGCACTTCGCTTTCAACGCCCTGCAACGCTACGGCACCGTCTTCATCCGGGAAGGATTTGGTGACAAGATAATAGGAAAGCAACAGCGCGGCAACAAAGACAACGGCAAACGTAATGCAAAACCCGAGTAACACTTTTATAGAAAGGCGCATATTCTGGAGAAATACGTGAAGAGTTCAACAAAATAATATCGGACAGAATGTAAGGAAAGTTAGCGGCGGTTGCAACGCAATAATAAAAAACGGGCTTCGCAGCCCGTTATTTGATTCGTCTCACATGTTTCAGCCTCACCACCTCGAAAGATTCGGCGCAAAGGCAAGCCCGGCAGAAATGTTCGTCGAGCCGCCGAACGTTGAACTCCCAAGAAATGTGCCGACACCGATAAGCTGGCGGAGCTCCACATACCCGCTGAAGACTGTGGAGATTTCCGCGTTCACGCCACCCATCACGCTTGGAGCAAGAGTAGCGCCAGAAAGCGAGCCGTACTTCCATCCAAGTCCGTACGCACCAGCACCGACATAGGGCTGAACGTCGCCTTGCAGCAGGTAGTACCGATACTCCGCCCCGGCATAACCGAGAAACAATGACGGCAACGATTGCCCATATCCCCCTCCAGCAAACTGGGGACGGCCGACGCTGTTCGTTATGACAGTCGAACTTTTCGGCAGCCACACAAGTCCTCCGCTAAACGTCCATTTACCAGCCGAATGTTCTGTCGGAACGTACTGGATGCCCATTGCCGGCGCTGTCCGTGACTGGCCGTCGAATAGAAACTGGCTTGCACCGAGCGCCGGACGATACGGCGAGAGTTTTCTCTGCGCGACTATCCCCGGCTTCTGCATCGCGGTTTGGACAAGCGATTGTGTTGAATTACCGTTCAGGTCGCGATTTGTCTGTGAAGTGACATTGAGACACGGCTCTACCTGTGCAACAGCAAGCGAGGAAATTATCAGACTGCACAACACGTTCACCATGCGCATATCACACCTCCTCAGTTAGTCGAATGTGCATTCTATAGAAATAAGCGCTTAAAAGCGGTAAGATAGCGTCACATTGATATTGCTTCGCTGTACGGATTCATCCGTGCGCGAAGCGTTTGACAGCCCCGGCACGTAATAGTTATCCCGGAATGTCGTCCACTTGCCGAGAGCAAAGGCACTATTAAGGGTGAGATTCTCGTCAAGTTTAAGGCCCACTCCTCCCGTGTAGTACAATTGGTCGAACTCCGGCGGATCTTCTTTATACGGCGAGGGGTTCCACACAACACCGCCGCGCAAAATAATGCCGGCATCCCAGAGTGTTACTTCGGCACCGCCGCGCAGATTTGTCGTTGGCTCAAAAATCTGCCTGATAAGCCTGTTCTCAGCCTCAAGGTCGGAATTCGGCGTCGTAAATTCCATTTGTGTCCAGTCCGTATACTCGGCATCTCCCGCAAGCACGAGGAAATCGCTTATTTGCACAGAGCCGCCTGCACTTAATACGAGCGGGGTCTTGATGTCGTATTCGGTTCTCCCGTAGACGGACTTGTTGAAGATATCAACTTGATTGCTCGAATTCGGGTCGAACTCACTTTCGCCCTCGTCTCCAAAATCTTCAATGATCGAATACACAGTCGGCGTACGAATCGTTGCGCCGATCTTAAACACGCCGGGCCTGCGGAACATCACACCGAACAGCGCGTTGAAGCCGCTAATATCGCTGTTGATGGTACTAACATACGTAAATCGATGGAATGCATCGTACCTATTCGTGTACGTATACACGTCCCGAGTATCGACTTCCGTGTACTCACGGTCGTAACGATAGGAGCCGGACAAAATATTCAGGCTCACACCAACGGCGACATTCCTGCTGATATCCACCGCCCCTCCAAACGTCCAGTTGCTCATTCCCCCGCCTTCTTCTACAACACCGCGCTGCTGAACACTATCCGTCACAACGGGGAACAGATCCCCATTCAACGTGTCCGCTAGAAAAATCTGAAAGGGAATATTGTTATCGAGCAGATCCTGCCGGTCTGCCGCCGACAGATTACCCACGTTAATGTACGGCGTCATCGCGTCGATAATTGAACTCCGCGCGTTGAACCCATTATACGTTGCGGTCGTCGCATAATTCGCAACGCGTCCATAACCAATGCCGAACGTCAAACTGCCACGTACCGTTGCGATCGGATAGACTAGTCCTAGGTTATTCAAATTGAGTGAATTGAGGTTCGATTGCGTATTGGCTCCGAGAAATGCTACATCATTCTTGTAACCGACTTGCGACAGTCCTAAAGAGAACTCGTAATCTCTCAGAGACGCCAGCCCTGCCGGATTCCGAAAGAGCGCTGAATAATCATCCGCCAGTCCGACTCCGGCATTCCCCATTCCCAGCGAACGCGCACCGACGTCTAAATTGAATTGGGAGAACCGTAGCACATCTTCCGCGAACTGCGCGCGGGATTCACTCACAACAACGAAAGAACCAATAATCAATAACCCGCTTAGTTTTTTAGTCAGAGTACACATTGCTCGTTGCCTTTCTCAGAAAGTCCTCTACCGCGAACGGCTTGAACCGCTACTGCGATTGCTTCCTCCGCTGCTCGAGGGAGCTGGCGCTGGAGGCGTATATGATGGAGCAGGTGCCGACGGCGGAGGACTATAGGACGGAGGAGAACTTTGAGCTGACGAGCCTCCGCCATCAGGCATGGAAGCTTGCCTGTTACCGCGCGATGAGCCGGAGCCACGCGGGCCGCCACTCCTACTCGTGCCACTGCTGCGTCCGCTTGAAGAGCCACCGCTCGAACGGCTTGGTGGTGAGTACGAGCTACGGCCCGATGAAGAACCGCGCCCGCTGCTCCTCACTTCGCCGCTGCCGCGATTTCGGCTTCCACTCGAAGACCGAACACCGGTGCTTGAGCTTCCATCACTGGACCCACTTCGGGATACGCCATCACCCCTGCTGCCGCCGGAACTTCTTCCCGCTGTAGGAGCAGAATAACCGGAGCCGCTGGTGCCGTATGCCCTACCACTTACTCCGTTGTCTCTACGTGAACCGCCTGAACGTCGATAGCCGGAATCCCGTGTGCGCGTCGTGCCACCACTGCCTCCTGCATACACATGCGGGTAATAACCGTAGTAGTTAGGATAGTAACCGCCGTAATAGCCAGCCCAGTAATGATTGTACCAGTACGGCCTGCCCACGAACGGGCTTCCGCAAATCCACGGATCGTAAAATGTATAGCAGTTATAGTAACTGTAGTACCATGGGTCGTAATAGCCCGGATAGTACCAGGGGTCGTACGCCCATCCTGTATAAAATCCATAGTTGCGCGGGGAGTAATAGCGGAAACCAATGCGCGTGCGCCAGCGCCAATCATCATCCTGGTCGTAATCATCATAGTATTCTTCATCAACGTATGAAGAATCTTCTTCGCCGACAGCTTGGTCATCGCCGGGAGAATAGCCGTAGGAATCGTCATCCCGTGTCGATGCAAGTTGCGTGTAACAGCCGGAGAGAATGAACGTTAATCCTATCAGGAACAACAAAGGGATGACAGTGATTCGGAATGTTTTCATAAGGCACCTTGGGGTTATGAACTCCTTATTATTAAAACAACTTCGGTGCCAGAGGGGTTCTGCGGAGGGCTGATTTTTATGGGAAAAACAGGGCTTTCTTGCCGCTTTTTGCTGAGAG
>JAKEEG010000003.1 GCA_022616555.1 Ignavibacteriota bacterium
GCAGGCGACGTGGCGCCACGTCGCCTTCTCCAATATATTTGGGCGACCATGGTTCGACAGGCTCACCACGGGTCGGTCGCCCCTACGTTCTAACATGAGGAGGCGCGATGAAAATGGACTTTCCGGGAGCAGTTCCTGAAATACCCGTCAGCAACATTGGTCAGGCGGCGGCGTATTACGAGACGAAATTGGGCTTCGAAGTGGATTGGAGCGACGAAGAGCTTGGGCTTGCAGGAATCTCGCAGGGGAATTGCAGGATATTTTTGGCGAGTCCGGGCTATCGAAAGCAACGCGGCAATGTCGGTCCGGTTACGACCTGGCTGAATGTCGGGAGTAAAGAGGAAGTCGAGGCGTTATACTCGTTGTGGAATAGCAAGCAGGCGAAGTTGGTGTCAAAACCGGAATCGAAGCCGTGGGGTTTGCACGAGTTTATGGCTGAAGATTTGGACGGCAATGTGTTTCGTGTCTTTTATGATTTTGCAACGCCGGAACGCGAGAAAGGTGGTTAAGACGGCGGTTTTTATTTTAGGGCGTTCAGTTGAACGCCCCTACTCCAATCTTGATTCTCTCCGAATCTTCTGCTATACTTGATTGATTTCTCGCCGTAAAGACTGTTTCTCGCAGAGGCGCAGAGAGCGCAAAGGTAAAGATTAAAGAGTATTGTCTTTGCGTCCTTCGCGCCTTTGCGTGATATAGCCTTTGTCCTTGTTTTTAACCCTATAAATCAAAAACGTTGTAGATTCCCGACTAAGGCATTCGGGAATGACATAAAAAAGGAATGGATACAAATTGAAGAAACGATTGTTTACTCCGGGGCCGACGCCGGTACCGGAGTCTGTAATGCTCAAGATGGCAGAGCCGATTATTCATCATCGCCATCCGGAATTCCAAGAGCTGTTTGTCCGCGTTACGAAGAACCTCCAGTATCTTTTCCAAACGAAGGGCGACGTCCTTACGCTCACGTCCTCCGGCACCGGAGCGATGGAGGCGGCGGTGTGCAATTTGCACAATCCGGGAGGCCTGGGGTTGTTTGTGAACGGCGGGAAGTTCGGCGAGCGCTGGGGCGAGCTGATGCGCGCGTACGGAGTGACACCTATTGAAATCAAGGTGGAGTGGGGCAAGAGCGTTACGGTGGAGGAAATGACGAAGGTGTTAGAGGCGAACAAGGACGTCAGGGTGGTGTATTTGACGCACTCCGAAACATCAACAGGAGCTGCAACGGACGTGAAAGCGATTGCGGAGGTGGTGCGGAAGAAGTCTGATGCGCTGATTGTAGTGGACGGCATTACCGCAATTGGAGCGATGGAGATGCGGATGGATGACTGGGGCATCGACGTGGCGGTGACCGGCTCGCAGAAGGGCCTGATGGTGCCGCCCGGGTTGGCGTTTATTGCACTGAGCGAGCGGGCGTGGAAGCGGGTGGAGCAATCGAAGCTGCCGAAGTATTACTTTGATTTAAAGAAGGCGCGGAAATCGCTGGCGACGAACGACACGCCGTGGACTCCCGCCATCAGCTTGTTTATTGGAGTCGATGCGGCTTTAGAGATGATACGGGAGGAGGGTGTAGAGAATGTCTGGGCGAGGCACGCGAGGCTGGCGCAGTCGATACGCTCGGCCGCGCAGGCGCTGGGGCTGAAATTGCTGGCGAAATCGCCCTCGAATGCGTTAACGGCTGTGTTTATCCCGGAAAGTATCGATGCGAAGAAGTTTAATAAAGTGCTGAAAGAGACGTATAAGATCACGGTCGCCGGTGGGCAAGGGCATTTGACGGGGAAGATCTTCCGCATATCGCATCTTGGGTATTATGACGAGCTAGAGATGCTAGCGATGGTTTCAGCACTGGAGCTGACGCTGAGGGATTGCGGGTATAAGTTTGAGCCGGGAGTTGGTGTGAAGGCGGCGCAAGGGACGTTTTTTTGAGTCGTGGAGTAATGGAGTAAGGGAAGGTTAATAGGGCAAATGCATGGAGCAAGAATCGTTTTCCCAGAGGCTGAAGCTTTGGAGCATCGTTATCTTGGTGTATGTTATAAGCCTGTTTGTGGTGGGCGCTGGGGGATTTTTTCCGGTCATTTTTCTTGCCGGCCCTCATAGCGACGTACTGCCTGATTTTTTGAATCCCGTTGTTGCTTTTTTGTATGTTTTCGCAATGTTGATTCTCCCTGTGTGGGCGGCAATAAAAGTGAAGCAGAAATTATACAAGAAGCCGGCAGATCGCAAAGGCAACGACCCAGAGTAAAAAGTACACGATCAAGTAGCAGGCGAGGCGGGCAGCCTCGCTTTCGATTGCAACCTCCCCCTGTATCCTCCCTCGGTGAGGGGGACAATTTAAGTAGGCGACGATTCTCTCGAAGGTACTCCTGCGGAAGAACCGTCCCTTCAAGTTTAGGATAACGTATGAGAATTCTGGTTACGGATGCGGTAGAAAAGGTGTGCGTGGATATGCTGAAGGCGGAAGGCTTTCAGGTGGATGTCGAAAAGACGATGCCCGCCGAAAAGCTGAAGTCGGCTATAGGCTCGTATGAGGCGTTGATAGTGCGTAGTGCGACGAATGTGACGGCGGATGTGATCGCCAGCGCAGGTGTGATGAAGGTCATTGGCAGGGCAGGGGCGGGAGTGGACAACATCGACGTGGACGCCGCGACGCGCAAAGGCATCGTGGTGATGAATACTCCGGGCGGGAATACGATTTCCACTGCCGAGCATACGATGTCTATGCTGTTGTCGCTCTCGCGGAATATCCCGCAGGCGTTTGACTCGTTGCGTCAGGGCAAATGGGATAGGAAGACGTTTGTCGGCACGGAGTTATTCGGCAAGACGATAGGAATTGTTGGGCTGGGAAAGATCGGCCGCGAAGTGGCGGTGAGGTGCCAGGCCTTCGGGATGACGACGATTGGGTTCGACCCGGTGCTTGGTGAGGACATCGCCGCGAAGATGAACATCCAGTTGGTGTCGCTAGAAGAGATTTATCAGCGCTCGGATTTTATCACCGTGCACACGCCGCTAAATGACGAGACGCGGGGACTGTTATCCGATACGCAGTTTGGGAAATGTAAGCAGGGTGTGAGAGTATTGAACTGTGCGCGCGGGGGCATTATCGATGAAGCGGCATTAATGAGAGCGTTGGAATCGGGGAAGGTTGCGGGCGCAGCGGTGGATGTATTTGAGACCGAGCCGCCGGGGGATCATCCTTTGCTCAAGCATCCGAAAGTCATCGCGACGCCGCATCTTGGAGCGTCAACGGAGGAAGCGCAGGAGAAAGTCGCCATACAAATCGCACAACAGATTGCCGATTACCTGAAAGACCGCGGGGTTGCCGGAGCGGTGAACGCCGATGTTATCCACATGGCAACCAAAAAAGAAATCAAGCCATATGTGCAGCTTGGCGAGAAGCTCGGAAGTTTGCTTGCGCAGATGATGAACGGTCAGTTGAAGAAGCTGAATGTCCGGTGCAGCGGGTCGTACCTGGTGCAGTCGAGTGAGCTGGTCTCCGCTGCGGTGCTGAAGGGCATCCTCTCGCATGTGATGACAGAGCCGGTGAACTTGATTAACGCCCCGGTCTTAGCGCGGGAGCGGGGAATAGTAATCAAAGAGCAGAAGGAATCAGAGCACGCGGCATATACTCATTTATTGACGGTGGAGTACGAAACGGATAAGGAACAAAAGAATTTCGCCGGGACGGTATTTGGAAACTCGAACCTGCGTGTGGTAAAAATCGACGGCTACCATTTGGAGATTAATCCTGAGGGGCATCTCCTCTTCTATAGAAACATCGATAAGCCCGGTATGCTGGCGACGGTGGGTTCGATACTTGCGCAGGCGGGAATCAACATTGCGGGTTTGGCATTGGGAAGGGATATGCCCGGGCAGCAGGCGCTTACGATCATTAATATAGATAGCCCTATTCCTGTTCAGATTTTGAGACAATTAGAGAAAGTAGATGGGGTATTTGAAGTAAGGACGGTAAAGCTCTAAAATCGATTATTTTCACATCATTTTCGACTGTTTACGGGAAAAGGCGGACAATTAGTAAGGTGAACCGCCCTAATAGTATGTAGATATGTCGTTTCTATAAAAAAAGACTTGACAAAAAATAACTCTTATTCTATATTTTGCTAACTCTTAATACTCTCTTAACCTACGCACTCATGAAGGAGGTGATGGTTAAGCCCAGAAAGCTAAGCGTTGCACGAGCGAGCTTTCTCCGGCGTCAGGTTGGTTGCTAGAACTTTTCTCATTTTTTTCTTTCCGAATAAACTCTTAACGCAACGAACACCAGAAGGAGGTGACGTTAGCCGAAAGCTCGTAGTGCGAGCTTATCAGGCAACTGTTCAGTTGATAAAGCTTACCATCGTGCTAGCCGATGGCACACCCAAAAGAATCGGCGCAATTCGAATACGGTTTAGTTTTACTAACTACATTGTTCACTTCAGAAGGAGGTAGCTATGTACCGCAAGCTATTGTCGGCTGTAGCCCTTGTGCTTGTCCTACCGTTGATGTTGTTCGCGCAAGACGGAAAATTGCGCGGCACGGTAACGGACAGCCAATCGGGTGAGCCGCTCATCGGTGCCAACGTGATAATTGATGGAACGTCACTTGGTTCCTCCTCGGACATCAACGGAGAGTACATCATCCTCGGTGTGCCTCCGGGCTCGTACACGGTGAAGGCGTCGTACATCGGTTATGCGCCGGTCACCATCAGCAATGTCCGCGTCAATTCTAACATTACAACCACGCAAGACTTTCAGTTGAGCAGCACGGCGATTCAAACCGGCGAGGTTGAAGTTATTGCAGCCCGTCCTTTGATTCAGCGCAACACGACGAACACCGTCCGGATGCAGACGCAGGACGATATTAAGACGCTTCCGTTCCGCGGTTTGCAGAACATCATCGCGTTAAGCGCGGGTGTTGTTCAGCAGGATGGAACCCTCTATGTTCGCGGCGGCCGCGCCGGTGAAGTCGCGTACTTCATCGACGGTGCTACGGCAACCAACCCGTTGTATAACAGCGAAGGGATCAGCCCGATCCAGGAAGCGATTGAAGAGATTCAATTGCAATCGGGTGGTTACACGGCTGATAGGCCTGGCGCAAATTCGGGATCCGTTCAAACGACGATGCGAACCGGTTCCTCCTCTGCGCTGAAAGTGACGTTTGATTACCAGACGGACGACTTTGCCTCACCCGGCGAACAATTCTTAGGCACGTCTGCCCGCGGCTACCGCAACGTGGTGGCGACGGTCAGCGGACCGGTTCCGATGATGCCGAGCTTGCGATTTTTCCTCGCCGGCCAGCATAACTTTTTGCGCAACCGCACGCACATGTTCATCGAGCCGTTCAGTTTTGAAAACCTGACGACCGATGGGTTTGGTACGTGGCCAGAAGGCACGGCACTGCCGGGCCCGGTTGAAATGAAACAGAATTATCTCTATAAGAACTGGAGAAATGAGAACACTGTTCAGGGCACGTTGTTGTGGGATGCCCAGCCGTTCAAAGTGCGTTTCTCCGGCAGTTACACGAATCTCGAGCTGCCCACCGGAAGAAGCATGCCGACCGGGTTGAACAATTTGCTCTGGCAGCGCGAATATCGCAACGAGACGAATAGTTACCTCGGTAACCTACGCCTCACGCATGTTCTTGATTCAAAGACATTCTACGAAGTCGGCATTTCGATGATGAGACGGGATTTCTTGGCGTATGACCCGGACTACGAGCACAACTGGACACAGTATAGCGATAGCGCCGCAGCGCGGCGGAAGGGGTACATCATGGCTGACGGCTCGACCGGATTCCAAACCCGGTATTTGGGACCCCCAAACTATTCTGTGATATACGCGTTCGGACTGACGCACGAGTACCAAGTCAATAATGCGTATGAGAAGAATGACCAGCAGAATATCGGCGTGACGATCGACTTCACGTCGCAGGTCAACTCGCAATGGGAAGTGAAGGCGGGTGGTCGTATCGACACGTGGAGCATGAGTCAATTCCGAGTCGGCGACATTTCATCATACAATACCTTTTTAGATAACCCTGGCACATATTTCGCGGCTGATTCGCTTGCTGCTTTCCCTGAGCGAGCATTAGAGTACGACCTGACGATTCAGCGCCGTGGCGTGATGAATATTTACGGGTACGACTCCAAGGGCCACAGGATTGACGAAGGTTTTGACGGTCCTCGTAAGCCGTTGTTTGCTTCAGCATACATTCAGAACAAGTTCGAATTTGACGACTTGGTTTTGAACGCCGGTGTGAGGTATGAATTGTTCGACATGAAGAACGTCGCTCCAACTAATTATGTCGACCCGACCTGGAATGAAGATATTAACTATTTTGCAGACCAGGAGAGCCAGTTAAAAGAGACAGACCCGGTGCATTTGTTGCTGCCTCGCGTCAGCTTCTCCTTCCCGGTCACGGACAATACAGTGTTCTATGGCATGTACGGAAAATACGCGCAGTACCCGGTGCTGGACCGCTTGTATGACGGCACGCGGCAACTTGCTGCCCGCATTAGCCCGCGCAGCCGCGTAGGTTACTCGTTGGGTTCGTCACCGGCGGGCACTGGGTTCTTGGTGAGCCCTGAGCGTACGACTCAATACGAAGTCGGTATTCGCCAGACGTTGACGGATAACTTTGCGTTTACAGCTACGGGTTTCTACAAGGATCTGCGCGATCAGATTCAACAGAACCGTATCTATAACTCTGCGGGTGTGCCAATCTTCGTTGCTTACGGCAACTCGGATTTCGGCACAGTGAAGGGCTTGGAGCTGACCTTTGAGCTGCGTCGTACGAACCGTGTGCAGGCGCGCATCAACTATACGCTTTCCGATGCACGCGGCACGGCGTCCAACCCGTCATCTTCTCGAAATGCGGTTTCCGACGGTTCAGGAACAAGCACGTTGTTCCCGTCGTTCATCAACCCGTTGGACTACAACCAGCCGCACCGCGGTTCGATTTTAGTGGATTACCGTTGGGGTAAGGGCGACGGCGGTCCGGTGCTTGAAGGTTTCGGCGCCAACTTCCTGATGACCTTTAACAGCGGCCATGCGTACACGAAGATTAAGGAGCCCGAGAACCTCGGTCAAGCAAGCCCGTGGAATATCGGTGTGCGTCCGATTATCGACCCGCGCACGCGTAACCCGGTCGAGCCGTTAAACTCGTCATCGACGCCGTGGGTGCTCAATGTAGATTTGAATGCGAGCAAGGTATTTTATTTCGAAGGTTTCACGGCTGAGTTGTACGTGAACGTGCTGAACCTATTCGACACGAAACATGTGGATAACATCTTCCCGAACACCGGCACTCCGACGGACGACGGATGGCTGCGCAGCCCGTTGGCAAGGTCGTATGTGGCGACAGAGAACTATGCGGACTTCTACCGCGCTGTCAATATCGATAACCGTCACGCCTATATCGGTGCGACCGGAAACGATATCTTCGGCACTCCGCGTCAGATTCGTGTCGGCTTGAAGTTAGAAATATAATATGTATTACGAAGCTTCCCCCGCTCCTCGCCCAATGAGGTCATGAGGAGCGGGAGTAAGCCCGCAGCCCGGCGTGTTGTCCCGTAGGAACTCCTACGGAGGAACGGGCGATTCAAGTAGAATAAAAAATAAAAAAATACATCAGCGTTCATACAGCGAGGAGGTATTTGTATGCACAAGATTACACAAGGTTTTTTCTTTCGGGCCTTGATTCTTGCAACGCTCGCGGGGTTCTCCCTCGGGTTTGCAAAAGACCCGGATAATCCTGCCGGCCGGAAGGAGAAGAACCAGTTGTATAAGGGAGCGGGGACTCCCAGGTATGCGGTATTGAATATCAATAACCTGCATAGCTGGCATCGCAGCGACGGTTTAGCGAACCATTCCCCGGCCTCAGACAACGGTTTGTATTACCCGAGATTCACGTCGTGGGCAATTTACCAGGACGGTATTCTCTGGGGCGGCAAGGTATATACGGACGCGGCATACACCACGCCGGGCCCTTATAGCCAATTGATTCGTGTTGGCGGCGCACACTACGGTACAGGAACTGTTGAAGGTTGGGTGACTGGCACCGGAGCGGGAGCGACAGCCGTAAGCCCGAGCGACGCGGCGGCACGCATGTACCGCATTCGTCGTGATTACTATACATTAAAGGATCCAGAAACGCTCGCGTACACAGAGGAATTGCGCCGCGACGCTGCAGAGGTGAATGAAATCTCGACCCCCGAGGTTTCGGATGCCGATATGGAGGCAGTCTTTGCTCAGTATGAGACGGACTGGAACGCGTGGCCCGTTCAGTATGGCGCACCATACATCGACAGAAACGGCAACGGCGTGTACGATCCTCCGCCAGCGTTTACCATTGGCGACCCTGACGACGAAACGGATAATTTTACCGTCGATAGCTTAATTGTGCAGGGCAGAGATGAGCCGGGTGTTTCCGGCTCCGACCCCAACTCGCCAGCAGACCAGGTGCTGTGGACGGTCTATAACGACCTCAACCGCACACAAACTGCGACTCCCCGCGGCTCCGAGCCGTTCGGCGTGGAAATTCAGAAAACGGTTTGGGGTTACAAACGCACCGATGCGTTGGGCAATTTGTACTTCACCCGCTTGAAGATCATTAACAAGGGCGGTGTTGATATTGATGGCTCTGGAACAAAGGGTTCACTGTACGTCGATAGCATGTACGTTACGCAATGGTCAGACCCGGATTTAGGCAACGCGGGCGATGACTTGCTTGGCACCGATACGGTGCTTTCGTTGGGTTATGTGTATAACGGCAACGCGATCGATCAAGAATATGCGAAATATAGTTTAGCTCCGCCTTCTTCAGGTTACGACTTCCTGGCTGGACCGATTGTCTCCTCGCTGGGAGACACGGCGGTATTCGATTTGAAGTACCGGGGGGATTACAGAAATCTTCCGATGACGGGGTTCTCGTATTTCTCCGCAGGTAGCCCCTATTCGGATCCTCCGGGCAACTATTCGCAGGGCGTTATCCGGTGGTATAAGATGATGCGCGGTTTCGCTCCGCTTGATGGTCCAGATGAACCGTACGCGTTTCCTCCTGAGGTTACTGACCCAATAGCGCAGAAGTTCCCGCTTTCCGGGGATCCTGTTGCCGGGACAGGTTGGCTCGACGGTTTGGGCGAAGACTGGTCATTTGCCCAGGGCGACCGCCGCTTATTGTTGAACACAGGTCCTTTTAATCTGGATCCTGGCGACACGCAAGAGGTGACAACGGGTACGGTGGTAGGCCTGGGTTCCGACCGTATTTCCTCTGTTGCAGTCTTGAAGTTTAACGACCGCTTCGCGCAAAATACGTTTGATGCTCTGTTCGCGGTGCCAAAGTCGCCGTTGGAGCCTGACGTCAAGGTCGCAGAGCTAGACGGCAAGGTCGTGCTGGAATGGGGGTCAAATACTACCCGTGTGACCGATATTGAGGACAGGGTGAACCAACCCGGGCAGTACGAGTTTGAAGGATATAACATCTATCAACTGCCGAGCCGTGGGTCGACTCTTGCCGATGCACACCGAATTACAACGTTCGATCTGCCTACCGACCCCGCAGTGGTGCTTGACGAGCAATTCGACCTTGCATCAGGGTTGGTGTTGTTCAAGCCTGTGCAGTTCGGTCGTAACAGCGGTGTCCAGAGAACGTTTGTTTTCGATCGTGATTACATCCGCGATATCAACGCTCTGTATAACGGACAAGAATATTATTTGGCTGTCACAGCATACGCTGTAGCGAAGCAGGCTGGTTTCTTGCCTGCCCAGCTGGAGTCGTCCCCGACAGTTTACACTGTCCGTCCGCAGGTTCCGTTCGGCAAAGAGCTTAATACGGAGTTTGGCGTTATAGCCGTAGCCGACCACGCCGGTCCTAGTGACGGTACTCTGAATGCCGTGGTGATCAACCCGGCGGCAGTGACGGGAGATACCTACCAGGTAGGCTTTTCGGGTACGGGTGCGGGGAAGACCTGGAGTCTAACGAATACGACGACCAGCCAGGTTCTGCTCTCAGGCCAGACCAACGAGAATGCAGATGCGCTTTCACCGATTGCTGAAGGTATCCAATGGAAAGTTGGCGGAGCGCCCAACGACCTGAAGGATGCACAACACGTCGCAGGCCCATCAGGCCCGATTGACCCGCCGAGCTATGCATCGTTTGGGTTCCAAGGGTTCCCGACGACGTTGCCAGGCAACCCCGACCGTCCGATCGCTGACTGGGGCGGCGGCGCGTGGGGCTTCAATCAGGGTGGAGGTGCCGATGGTTCGTATGCGACATTTGTGGCACGCTCCTTCCGCAATGATAATTTCACCCGTTTTGTGCCGTATGATTTTGAGATTCGCTTTACGGCCGCCGGCGGGCGAGCGTTCATGGCGTACAGCACAGGGGCGGTAGTGGATGTGCCGTTTGAGCTGTGGAATATCGGTGTAGGGACTCCGAACGATGCGTCTGACGACTACCGGATGATCCCTTGGATCTTCGACGAGCTGGGCGATGATCTTTATAACTTGACAGGATCCGACCACCCGTCCTCTGGCGGCGACAACGACCCGTATCTGGACTGGATTTACTTCCGTGAGCCGACAGACAAGACTCCTGGCTCTGCAGGGTATAATGTGTTTGTAGCCGCTGGTGCCGGATATGATGGTTCCCAAGGCACGGGCGGGGAAGTAATTGCCCGGTTGGTGTTAGTGAACTTTAACGGCGGCTCGGTAAGTGACCCCAGCTACCCGGCGAACCTGAATGCGCTAATACCGGCGACGGGGAACGTGATCCGGATAATCTCAACGAAGCCGAATTCAGTCTCAGACGTATTTACGGTGAATACGGATTCACTTGCACCGACAACCGGCGCAGCAGTTGAGAAGCAAAGCGCTGAGAATATCGGCGTGTTCCCGAACCCGTATTATGGATTCAACCCGGCTGAGACGAGCCGTTTCTCGAGGTTCGTAACGTTCAACCACTTGCCGCGCAAGGCGACCATCAGAATCTTCAACCTCGCCGGTCAATTGGTAAGGACGATCGATAAGGACGACACGTCGCAGTTCATGCGGTGGAACCTGCTGAACCAGTATAACTTCCCGGTAGCAAGCGGGATGTATGTGGCGCACATCGACATGCCGGATCTAGGGGTGTCGAAAGTGCTTAAATTAGCAATCATCCAAGAGCAAGAAGTGCTCGATGTCTATTAATGGACGCGCGGGAGCGCGCCGAACGGCGCGCTTCCCCGCACTCCTCATAGAACGTCAGACAAATGAAAAAGGAGAACGACATTATGAAACGGAGTAAAGTAAGTATGACTGCTGTCGTCTGCCTGCTGGCTCTGGTGGCATTGAGCACGGTTGATACGTTTGCTCAGAACCGGCGCGTGGGCACGGCAGCGGCGACGGAGTTATTGATCCCGGTTGGCGGCAGGGATCTTGCGATGGGGGGCGCCTCGTTGGCGAACACCTCAGGCATTGAAGCGATCCATTGGAACCCCGCCGGGTTGGGCCACTTAAGCTATGGAGCAGAAGGAATGTTCAGTTCGATGACCTACATTGCCGATATCGGCATCAGCTATGGCGCCATTGGAGCCAATGTGGGAGAATTCGGCAACATCGCACTGAGTGTGAAGTCGCTGGATTTTGGCGATATTCCGCTGACCACTCAGGATGACTCTGAGGGCAGAGGCGGCAGAATCTTTTCGCCGACGTTTGTGACCGTGGGGCTTTCCTACGCCAAGACGCTGACGGATGCCATTGCCGTGGGAACCACGGTGAAATTGGTTTCCGAACAGATCGACCGCGCGAGCGCTAGCGGTGTGGCGATTGATTTCGGCGTGCAATACCATGGCCTTGCCGGCGTGCAGGGCTTGCAGATGGGTGTTGCGGTGAAGAACATCGGTCCCCAAATGAAGTATGACGGCACGGGCTTGTACCAGAGCGCGCAAGCGCCGGGCGGAAACCGTCCTGCGCAGTTCTTCAAGATTGACGCAGCGTCAAACGAGCTGCCGTCAGTCATTGAGATCGGCTTGGGGTACTCGGGAACCGTCAGCGACAATATGCAATGGACCCTGAACAGCTCGTTTACGAACAACAACCTGTACTTGGATGAATACCGTCTCGGCGGCGAGTACGGCGTGAAGATGGAAGATCTGCAGTTGTTCGGCAGAGCGGGCGTGGGGATGGTGCCGCAGGCTGAAGACGATGAGGACATCTTCGGGCCTACGTTCGGGTTCGGTGTGGGCTACTTGACGGGCGGCATTAACCTGACGCTGGATTATGCGTATCGCGATACGAAGTACTTCGACGGTAATCAGGTGATCTCGCTGAAGCTTGGTTTCTAAGAAGCAGTAGCTAGTTAGTAAAGAAGGCGACGGTTGCGAAATCGTCGCTTTCTTTATGTACGATACACAAAAGGCTGTCCGGGATATGATTCCGAACAGCCTTTTATCGTGTTTTTAACCTGTGATTACTTGGCTAATAACATCTTGGAGGTCTTGACGTATTCTTTGCCACTTTCGCCTACAGCACGGAGACGATAGAAATAAACGCCCGTTCCCACCTGCTCCCCAGATGCATTTCGACCTGTCCATTTTACACGATGATAGCCGGGACTCATTTGCCCATCGCGAAGTGTAAGGACTTCACGTCCCAAAACGTCTATAACAGTTAATTTAACGGTAGAAACTTCCGGAAGTGCAAAACTAATTTCCGTCTCAGGGTTGAACGGATTGGGATAGTTTTGGCTTAAGTCAAACTCCTCCGGTATCATTGTAATAATTTCTCCGTTTTCTCCAAGTCGAGGAGCAATTCCACCGGAAGAATTGTATGCTGTAAAGGTTTTTGTTGCAAACGCCGTTGCGCCTTGTGAATCAGTCACATCCACCCTGAATGTTTTTTGGTACGACCCGCCGCCGTAACCGTTCCAGGAGAAGCATTCGGAGTATGAGGAATTTGTCCCGTATGAGGGCCAAGACCAAACGTAACTATACGGAGGAACTCCACCGGTAACGTTTGCTGTCCACGTATGGCAATTCGCCGGCTGCCCTTTTGGATCTGCATGATAGACTGTTGTTGGACCCGACATAGTCACTTTAAGGAGACCTATGACATTTGAATTTGGGCTCACGCCGGCTGAATTTTCCGCACGGACGCGGTACCAGTATTGAACACCCGAGCTCAACCCTGTAACCGATTTCGATGTTACATTCCCAACACTTAAATTATTGTAGCCACTGACGAACGATGAGAAGCTGCTACTTGTGGAAACATCCAAACGATAATTTGTCATTCCAGCCACAGCTTGCCAATTGGCGGTAAAGCTCGTGGATGTGACGTTGGTTGCAGAGGTCGCAACGGGTGCAACAGGATAAATTAATGGGTCACTAGCAACAGTTCTTGTTGGTTCGTACCATCGATCTAAGGCTGGAATGATTTGAGCTGTAAGCCAACGGAAATGTGTACTCGGATTATAATCAAATCCCGGTCCCATTGCAGGCCAACTGTAGGTGGAGGGGGAACCCATAAAGCTCGGTCTTTGGGTTCGATAATATGAAGCATCATTGATGAAGCAATAATTGAGCATAAGTGGTCCAGCAACAGTAGCCTGTGCATGTGTGGGCCATCCATACCCTGAACCACCATCATTAAACAACCCGTAGAGATCAAATTGAGTTTGAGGGTTACTTCCATCGAAAAAGATCGTTCCATCATAGTTTACGCCATGTGGAGACCCGTAAAACTCATTTCCCAACGCGTTTGTGTAGTCTGTTGCTTCTAGAATAATATCGCCTTGAAAGTAATTACGAAAGAATGTATTGTATGGGCCATTGTTCCCCCAATAATTATCAGCCATTGCGAAAAGCGCATCATTCCCTTCAAATAAATTTGCAAATGCGTAGTGTCCATGGATATTGATGTCGGATAAACTTACCGGCAAGTCGTCAACTTGATCCCTAGAATGGTTGTACCCAAAAACATTCCCGTTTGCTCCTCGCGAAATAATCATCGCATGTCTGAGATGTGCAAATATATTGTTTTCAACTAGGCAATTCGTCGAATGATTTCCAATTGAGACACCATAGCCATGACCTCCTTCTCCGTAGGTCGTGGCATCATGGAAATAACAGCCTCTGACTTCTATATGTGATGAAGAACTTATTCCAACGTGTGCAGTACAGGCATTGTAACTTTCGACACCTGAAATCCAACAATTGACGGCATAGCTAAAACTAAAGTTGGATGGTCCACCATTAGCAGTAGTTGTACTTAAACTATTAATTTTCAAATCTTCGAAACCAATATTTCGAATTGGTTCGATCCTTCTAATCCTAGGATTCAAATCGCCATAATAGTTAATTCTTAACTCATCATATAATTCTATAACGGTCTTGTCCTGGCTAATTGTTTTCACTCTTACAATCTGGCCAACAACATCAGCTGGCGGGGTGCCGCTGCCACCATCATAGTTCCCTATCCAAGGGCCGTTGCTTTCTACAAGCTCAATATAGTCACCGTTGTTGACACTATTTATCGGACTGGTCGTCTTAATAATCTTATTGCCCTTTGAAAAACCCTGAACCGGATCAAGATTATAGTAACTGCTAGAGATACTGCCCGACATATTTATCAAGTTGCCAACCGAGACGTTGAAATTGAGTGTTGTATTATTCGAACCCGCGCCGCGAATAATAAGATTGGAGTCCTGAAGCAAAAACTGAATGGGACTGCTAAATGAATAACTCCCTGCAGGGAAATAAATCGATACCCTAGCCGCTGGATATGTTTGTTTATACGTCCTTGCCTGAACGAGTGCTACGTTATTAAAAACCTGATGATCATTTAGACCGGGATTTGCATTTTTTAAGGTTTGGAAATTGATTTCGTGACTGACGTTGCGGGGTATTCCACCTTCAACACCTACATTATGCCAATCTACGATGCGGCTCGCAGGGATCAAATTATTTAGTGGTTGCTGTGCAAACGAATTGAGATACGACACAGCAATAATTACCAAAAATCTAGCATAGAACATATGAATGTCTCCTCAATTTGTTAATTATAAATTTATATTTTCGTTATCGAGAGAGTTCACATCGCCGAAAACGAAAAAAGTGTCTCACTGTATGTAAAATCTTGTGCTAACAAACAAAAATGATTCTAACCCGTTGCTCTTTTGCGGCTGGTTAGGCTAGGGGATCGTAGTTGGTACGCCCTCACCAGGTGGTCCTCTTAGTCGCTGATCTAAGTGTGAAAGAAGGATGATCGGGATGCGAAGAAAGGATTTCGTTTGGCAGCTCGCAAACAACTTTAGCAAGCCTGACGTGGCAAAGATGCAATAGAGAAGCACGGGTAAGATTGAGTGGAGTAGTGGCATGATGGTGGTAGTATAATCGTAATTAATTACTCAGGTTAACTTGCGAATGTTATATTGTATTGTCAAGTAATAAACTTCCTATTTGTTTTGTTGTGATTATATCCTATTTTAGACAACCATGATTAAAACAAGACTTTTATTCCCGTTACTTATTGTTATTTATAGCTTTATAGCCATTTTTTGTACTACTGCTTCACTTCCCGCTCAAGATTATTTCCCCGAAGTGGGCGCTGCGGCATTACACCAGCGGATACAGGATGTAAAAGGAAATTTGCACGTCTTAAGTATAGCCATCCACCCGGGATTTGAGGATTTGGCCTCGCTGGCGTATTTCCGGATGGGTAAGGGCGCTAAAGTAACGAGCGTGTATGCGACAAACGGTGAGGCAGGTGAAAGCGATAGAGAGCGAGTATATCCTCAACAGCTTGCGGCGACGAGGCGCGAAGAAGCCGGTGCTGCGATGAAACTTCTCAACGGCGAAGCGTACTTTTTGAATTTGCCTGATATGGCCGCTGTCCCCAGCGCGGCAGAAGCCCGTGAGCAATGGCCGAGGGATTCCGTGCAATATAGGCTGATGAAGGTGATCTCACAAGTTCGTCCCGACATTATACTCATTGCACGCGATCAAGAAACTGAAGGGCGAAGCCTCAGGTGGACAGCATTGATGGAAGATGTGGTACGGTCGGTTGAGCGGTTAAGGCAGAGCGCGCCCGGCGAGCAGCCTAAGGAGTTATCGCCATTTCCGCGCTGGACGGTAAGCCGTGTCATCGCGGACGATGGGACGGGGAAAGGGTTGGCTTTACCGACGCATACAAGTCATCCCGTCTGGAAGAAAACATATGATGCAATCGGCAAGGAAGCGGCTGAGCAGTATGTCTCGCTGAATCTTCAGCGAAGGCAGTGGAGTGCGGAGAAGGGCGTACGTTATCAGGTTCTAGTCCCAGCGAGCACGAAAAAGCTTCGTGCGCCGGATGAGGGGCTGCCGGAGGCGATCCCGTCTGAGCTGGGTGAGATTTCTCGGCTCGTAGAAAAAGTCATGAAAGCAGCCGCTCAGTTACGGCCGGAGCAAACCTCAGCAAAGAAACGACCGGTATTGACACAGCTTGCGGACGCAGTTGAGGCAGTTGATATGCGTCTCGCGCGGGCTTACAGCATACCAAGCCGAGAACGGAAGATTTTACTCGACTGGAAAGAAGACCTTGAGAACTTGCGGCTGACGTTGTTAGGCGTTACCGTTAGCTTTACGATATCGCACACGGCGGTGACGCACATGCAGCTTATCTATTTTTCCATCGACTCGGTGAGCGGCTTAAGCGATTCGGGAAAAACGGAAATCTATTTTCCGGCTGTGGGTAAGGGGATCATTCTAAATGAAGAATTGGAGAGTAAGCTTCCTCTGACGCTGAAGGAAGGATACAGATTGTTGTTTCGCGACGTGAGCTCGTTTAACTCTCCGCACTGGTTTTTTGGGCTGGAGGAAAACACGCTGGGGCGGCCGTTGTATGTTTTTATTATTCACAAAGCTAAGCAACGGGAAGAAAATTTCATTTACCGAATGATTATCCCAATGGATTATGTCCCGCGCTTAATGCCTGAAGTTCTAACGCCCATTGTCCGGGCGATTCCCAACGAGCGGCTGGCATTCCGGATCACCAATAATTCGCGCGATGGAATTCGAGATATCTTTCATGCGAATGACTCGGTTGTGGTTTCTTCACAGAGCCAGTTCCGGTTGAACGAGAAAGGGTCGGTTCACGAGGATACCTTGGTGTTGAACTGGACTGAGGAGCTGCCCGAAGGGAGCCATATCTTACCGCTGAAAATCGGAGAGCAGGTAGTCGAATCCTATGTCGCCAGAAGTTTTTATGTTGCGATCGATTCTTCCAAAAGAATTAGTTTTGTGGAAGGCATTGGGCATTCCCTAACCCGCGACGCTCTTCGCCGCTTAGGTATTGGCGCAACCGGAGTGCAATTCCAGGAACTGACAGACCAGCTGCTTTCGATGTTCGACGTACTCATTCTAGACCGTCGCGCTCTGACTGTGCACCCTGAGTTGTTGAGCAAGAGGGAAATCTTGAGTCGTTTTGTGGAGAATGGCGGCCATGTCGTGATTCTTGTCCAAGACGCCAAGGTGTGGAATACAGCTCCGCTCTTTCCTGGCATGGATCTCAAGCGCTCACTGGCTTACTCGGCAGAAAGCCGTGTAGAGCTCGATAGCCTCAACGCAGCATTTCTGTATCCGAACAAACTTACGGAAGAGGATTGGATGAACTGGATCTTTCGGCGATCTTACAATTCGATATCGCTCGGACCGTCGGCTTCCCTCGGAGTTCTGGTCAAGGACACCGCGACGAACAACCCGGTGGTGGTGGGGTACAAACACGGGAAAGGCCAGTATACGTATATTGATTTGGATTTAGACCATCAATTCTTGAATATCCATGCTGGGGCGTTTCGACTGCTTGCAAACATCCTTGCACGTTGATATATTGTTGGAAAGGAGTCGCTTATGGTTCTCACACGAACACTTATTCTCGTTGCGGTATGCTTTTTAGCGGTTACAAGCCTTGCAGCCCAGCACATCCCGAACACAAATTTTGTCATGAACGTCGATTATGCGCGGTTCAAGTACGATGATCAATCGTTCTACCTTGAAATTTACTATGGGTTCTACCCAAAACTGGTAACCCTGAATCAATCCGCAAGCGGATTCTCAGGCGGGATTATCCTTAAGACCACGATCAGCAATAACGCGACAAACATCGTCGTGCGGAAAGAGCATTCGTTGCTTCCCGTGAGTTTTCCCGACACAACGGGGATTTCCGGAGGCGGAGATTTCCTGACGCAGGCGGGATATGCCCTGCCGTTCGGAGAATACCAGCTGCAGGTGACTGCAGTAGACTCACTCGACCCTACTCGTATGGACAGTATCTCACTCTCGCTTTCTGTAAAGCCGTTCGCCCAAACTGCTACTGTAAGCGACCTTGAGTTGTGTGGGGAAATAAAATCTTCTCAGGACAAATCCAATGCGTTTTACAAGAACTCGTTGGAAGTTGTGCCGAATGCCGCTTTGCTGTTCGGCATAACGGCGCATCCGGTGGTGTTCCATTATGTTGAGCTCTATAATTTGGAGCCGGGTAAGCGGTATGGTGTCCGGTCCCGATTGGTCGATGCATCGGAGAAAGTGGTGCGCGATGTCTCGAGACAACGCACCTTTGGCGTATCGAACGCTGTGGATGTCGGAACGATGAACGTCACAGCCCTCGCCTCGGGGAAGTACAAGTTTTTCTTTTCTCTAGAGGAAGAGGGCAAAGGCGAGCTTGCCAGCATGGAAAAATCATTCTTTATTTACAATCCACATTTGAAAGTACCAGACGCAACGGCTGCGGAAATTAAATCGGGCGAGCTTTCCGGCCTGACGGCTGATGAGCTTGCCGCGGAATTTCGCCAAGCACAGTATCTCGCGACGACAGAGGAGATCAAAATTTTTTCGCGGATATCAAATATTGAGGGTCGAAGAGAATTCTTAGCGAAATTTTGGGTGGAAGCGGAGATTGGCAAGTCCGGCAAGCCTGCTATTACCAGGGCGGAATACCTGCGCCGGGTAACGATAGCGAACCAACGGTATAGAAGTCAGGGCCGTGAAGGATGGCTTACCGAACGCGGCAGAGTATACATATTATACGGCGAGCCGGGCGAATTGGAACGTATGCCAAGCCAAAACAACGCCAAGCCTCACGAGATATGGCATTACTATAGCTTAGAGAACGGCGTGCTTTTTGTTTTTGTCGACCGGACGGGCTTCGGCGATTACACGTTGGTACACTCGACGAAGCGCGGCGAACTTCAGGATGAGAATTGGCAGCGCAATTTGCAATAACTGCTATTGCTCTCGGCTTTTGTTTCTTTCAAGCTGCACCCGGAGCCGCGATGCACTTCACTGTCGCGGCGGATACGTTGCTGAGCGAGGAATACGTTTTCGGCTCATTTCGTGAAGCGCATCGTGTGTTGCTGACCGCACAGGGCTCGATTATCGTTGCGGATGCGGGTGAGCATAGCATTTCACTGTTTACCTCACCGCGGCAGAAACCAAAAACCGTTGGAGGCTACGGCTGGGGAGCGACATCGTTCGACATGCCGACAGGCATTGCCACGGACGGAATTACGCTCTATGTTTCGGACTACCACAACCACCGCATTCAGCGTTTTGACCGCAATCTAACGTACCTCTCGACTTTTTTTACTCGCGACACCAATGTTGTTGCCGCCCGTTTCGGTTATCCTTCCGGAGTAGCCCTTTCTCGGCTAGGCGATTTGTTTGTTCTCGACTCAGAAAACGCCCGTGTGCTCAAATTTAACCGTTCGCTATTATTCGAACGGTCGTTCGGCGGCATTGAAACGGAGCGTGGTAAGCTCAAGAACCCTTCTAAAATGATTGTTACCACTGATGACCGGGTCTTTGTTTTGGACGCCGACCGGCTTCTTGAATTCGACTACTTTGGAAATTATGTCCGGTCTATAGGCGATGGCGTGCTTCGTAACGCAAGGGGCTTTGATGCGAACAAGGGCGGAATAGTTGTCGTGAGCGACAGCGCCATCGTATGGTTTCAACAAGACGGGCGATTTGTTCGTTCTCATTCTATCTCAGAGATTCTAGCGAGCGTTCTGTTAGCTCCGCTTCAGGACGTTGCCTTTTCCGGGGACACACTTTATTTGTTAACCCCGCGCAAAGTAGTTGTGTTGAAAGTTATTACTCGACCTTAAAAGTACCCAAGAGAAATGCTCAAGCTTTCCACTTGACATTGAGGGGTGTTTCCGCTAATTTCAGCCAGTTCGGTTTTTGGTTAGGTTATATTTTTTAACGAGGAGGTTTGTTATGGCCAGGAGTGTTAACAAGGTAATTTTAATCGGCAATTTGGGCAAGGACCCGGAATTGCGCTATACGAGCAGCGGCGTCGCTGTTGCGACGTTCAGCGTCGCTACGAACGAGCAATGGAAAGACCCAGATGGCAATCCGCAAGAGAAAACCGAATGGCACAATATTGTTGCCTGGCGCAAGCTGGCGGAAATCTGTGGCGAGTATTTGAAAAAAGGCGGGAAGATTTATTTAGAGGGCAGGCTGCAATACCGTACGTACGACGATAAAAACGGCGTGAAACGCTATGTAACCGAAATCGTGATGGACCAGATGGTTATGCTCGATAGCCGCGGAGGCAGTCAAAGTTCCTCCAGTATGGAGCAGTCGGCCCCGCCCGCTCAGCAGGAAGGCGGGGAAAAATCCGACGACCTGCCGTTTTAATTCATCGATTCACAACACCCTAACTTTTCAGAAGGCGGCGAGTGTGCAGGCAATCTCGCCGCCTTTTCTTACTTGTGAGATATACTTATGATCCGATTCAGACAGATTATGAAGCCCGCAGCGGCAATTCTTTTTTTGTGTTTACTATCCTTAGACTCGTTCGCCGGCTCCAACAAACCAGTACGAGCGCGAAAAGGAATGGTCGTATCATCGCATATCCTTGCTTCGCAAGTCGGGGTAGAGGTGTTGAAAAACGGCGGCAACGCGGTGGATGCGGCGGTAGCGACCGGCATGGCGCTTGCTGTGGTGTTGCCGGGAGCGGGGAACATCGGCGGCGGTGGATTCATGATTGTGTATTCTAAGGATGGCACAGTAACTGCGTTTGATTTTCGAGAAAAAGCGCCAGCGGCAGCGCATGCGCGCATGTATGTCGATTCCGTGGGGAATTATGTTCGAAACCTTAATCACGACGGCTATCTTTCGGTAGGAGTGCCGGGAACGGTTGCCGGCTTTGACCTTGCGCTAAAAAAGTTCGGAACGAAATCATGGAAAGAGTTGACCGAGCCTGCGGTGCGGTTAGCTGATAGGGGTTTTCCAGTTACATGGGGGCTGGCGGACGATTTGGCGGATCTCAAGGAAGATTTACTGGAATATCCCGCTTCCAAACGGTCATTTTTCAAACGTGATACACTCACCTACGAAGCGGACGATATCTGGAAACAACCTGACCTGGCGAAAACGCTCAAACGCATCCAGAGCAAGGGGCGCGACGGGTTTTATCGAGGCGAGACCGCACGGTTGATTGCAGCCGATATGAAGAAAAACGGTGGGCTTATCACCGAAGCTGACTTAGCTGCCTACGAAGCAAAAGAGCGTACGCCATTGCATGGAACTTACAAGGGTTATGACGTGTATTCGATGCCGCCGCCAAGCTCGGGAGGCACCGCGCTCATCGAGATGTTGAATATTCTTGAAGGGTTCGACCTGAAGTCGTACGGGCATAACTCAGCGACGTACCTTCATCTGCTTACTGAAGCGATGCGGCATGCCTATGCCGATAGGGCGCGTCACCTTGGCGACCCAGATTTCAATCCCGACATTCCAATTGAACGGCTTACATCAAAAGAATATGCAGAGGAAATCCGCCGAGGGATAAGCCTGAGTCAAGCCTCCAAGATTGAGATCGCGAGCGTTGCAGAAGCGCAAGAGAGCGAAGAGACGACTCATTACTCTGTCGTTGACGCAGAGGGCAATGCTGTTGTGGTGACGTATACGCTTGAGTATTGGTTCGGGTCGAGGATTGTCGCTGATGGCTTGGGGTTCCTCTATAATAATGAGATGGGGGATTTTAATCCCGTGCCGGGCTTTACCGATAGCACAGGGAAAGTCGGGACGCCGGCAAACATTGTTGCGCCTGGGAAGCGCATGCTTTCCAGCATGACGCCTACGATTATCGCTAAGGATGGAAAGCCGTGGATGTTAATCGGTTCGCCCGGTGGGCGGACAATTATGAACACAGTGTTGCAAGTGGTGTTGAATGTCGTTGATTTCAAAATGAACATTGCAGAAGCCATTTCTGCCGGTAGGATTCATCATCAATGGATGCCGGACGAGGTACGGCTTGAGCCGTACTCAACTACGATGGATTCCAAACGATTGCTTGATATGTTGGGACACAGAAATGTCCGGTGGCGCGGTTATCAAGGAAGAGCGATGGGTATCATCATCGACCCTGAGACCGGCTTACGCCTTGGTGCATCAGACCCACGCGATGACGACGGGGCGGCGATAGGGTATTGACATCACGAGATATTTTCCTATATTAGTACAGTAACACTGTTCTTTTTCATTATCGATACTATGGTGTCCCGTCCGCTGGCAGCGGATGGGGGGAAAATGGGAATTCCGTGCGTGCTGCGTGTTACGCAGACAAGTCGGAAACTGCCCCGCAACTGTGAATGAGGAAGCTTAGGCTTGCCACTGTAACGCGCAAGCGTTATGGGAAGGTGCTTAGGCTGCTCTAATCCCTCATAAGTCAGGAGACCTGCCATGGTGTGTCATTCACAAGCCTTCGCGGGAAGGTGGCTGATTCTCATCATGTGTTAGATGTATGAGCTTACGCCCCGTCCCGCTTTCGAGCGGGACGGGGCTTTTTCTTGAGGGCCGATGAGTATATCAAACCATTTTTCGTGCGAGGTACACATGTTCAACTATCCATTACAGGAGGTTGTATGAAGAACATCGTACTTCTCGCGCTTGCGTGTGCGGTTACAACCGTTGCACGCTCGCAAGATACAGCACAAACAACGGCAAACGATACGGTGAAAACGTACGTTCTGCCGGAGATCGTCGTTACCGCGACACGCGGGGAGCGCAACCCTAACGATATTGGGAGAAGCATTTCTGTTGTATCGGGTGAGTTTCTCAGGACTTCGCTGTCGCATAGCCTTGCGGAGGTGTTATCGTATTCCGAAGGCTTGTATTTGGTGGGAGCAGGCCAGAATTTAGGGGCTAACCAAAGCATTTTTTTACGCGGAGCTGGAAGTAACCACACGACGTTTATGGTGGATGAGGTTCGCATTACCGACCCGTCTGGCGTGAATAATGCGTTAGACCTTTCTGAGTTTACGCTTGCAGGGTTGGAGAGGATGGAGATTGTTCGCGGCGCACACAGCACGCTCTATGGCTCATCGGCTATTGGGGGAGTAGTGAACCTCTTTACGCCAAAAAATCGACAGCCCGGATTGCATGCAGACGCGGAATTGCGATCGGGCACGTTTGGGGACGGTACGTTGCTGTTTAATCAGCATGTGAGTGCGAATTATACAGACGTCTCCGGCTTCTATGTGAATGGTGAAGTGCTAAATTCCCGCGTGAACGGGATGGACGCCTCGATTGACACGGTGACAAGTTCCGCGGCGTTTAAGAATCGTGACAAGGATGGGCTGGAAGCGCTTGATCTTGTGGGTAAGGTTGGGTATAAGAATGATAGGTTCGACGCGTACGCCGCTTATAAGAACCATCGGGAGAAGAAGGACATCGACCAATCCGCTTATCTCGACGACGAAAACTACACGCTGGATTTCCGGCGCAATTTATTGACGTACGGCGCTTCGTATAGGTTTAGTGATGTGTGGAGTGTGAAGTTCCTCGGTGGGTATTCGGATATGCGCCGCGAGGCAGTGGACGATTCTTCTGTTATTAATAACTCCGGCAATACCGACCAGACGTATTATGAGCAGGAGTGGGAGGGGACGATGTCCACAAACGAGTTGCAAACAAATATCCGGTTGGTTGGTTTTGAGGCAGTTGTGGGTGCAGGCGAGTACCATGAAACAATGAGTTCGAAGTCGTATTTTTACTCCGACGCGTTCGGGCCTTTTGAGCTTTCAACCGATCTCGACACACTTGGGCTTAATGCGACTACACGGAATATTTTCGCGCATGTTGACTTGAATGGTTATCTGTTTCACTCTTCGCTTGAGCATTTCAGTCTTGGGCTTGGGGCCAGGTTCAACGACCACAGTGCGTTTGGCAGCGCGGTGACATACGAGATTAACCCGACCGTGCGAATTACCGACGCGGGCTTGGCGTATCTTTCGTATTCCACGGGATTCAACGCACCATCATTGTATCAGTTGTTTACACCCGAAAGCTATTATACCTCAAACATTTCGCGGGGGAACAAGAATTTACAGCCGGAAGAGTCATCGACGTTTGAGGTCGGCTTTAAGCATTCATTAGGAAACAACGCGCGGCTAACGTTAAGCTATTACCATACTGTTATTAACCATTCGATTGAGTACGTGTACCTCTGGGATTATAACGTCCCGATCGGAGACCTCGGAAATGATTTTCTCCGGGACGATTACCGAGGGGACACATATTTGAATCTTGGGCGACAGATTTCCGACGGCTTCGAATTTACTGTCACAGCGGCTTTAACTGACCAACTTTCATTTGCGGGGAATATGAGCATTGTAAGCGGGAGGCTCGAATATTCTCCTGCCGACATCGACCGCTCATACACACAAGGCAATCATGTGCAACTGTACAACAGCGGTGAGTTTCTCACCGGGAATGTCGAATCGACAGGCTTGGTCCGCAGGCCGAATGTGTATAACATGTCGCTGATTTATCAACTCGTTCCCGAATGGCTCGTTCGGTTGGACGTGAAACATGCGGGTTCGCGACTGGATGTGTATTATGATTCACAGCGCGGACCCTATGGAGCGCTAGGGAGTGTTCCGGTAAAAGAGTACACGCTGCTCAATCTAACGCAGCAGTTTGAGTTTTCTGAGCGGTTCTCCGCCGGCTTGAGAGTGGAGAATATTCTCAATGAGCCGTACCGCGAGATTAACGGTTATCATACTCGTGGCAGGGGTGTCTTTGTCAGCTTGCGCTATGAGTTAAGTGAGGCGTTATGAGCAAGCGCGCATTTTGCCTTTGGAGCGGTGGCAAGGATAGTCACCTTGCTTTACAGAAGGCGCTTGACGAAGGATACAATGTTGAGCTCTTGCTGACGTTCTTCGACGCGAGGACGCGGTTATCATTGTCGCATGGATTACCGGCTCGTTTGCTCCATGACCAGGCGGAGCTGCTGGGAATCTATTTACAGGAAGCGTATGTGACGCGTGAAGAGTACGGGCCGCGGCTGGGGGATATTATGCTCAGCCTCGTCCCGCAGGGCATCGAACATGCAGTGTTCGGCGATATTTATCTCGAAGAACACAAAACGTGGAATGAGCGGGTCTGTGCCAAAAGCGGAATTACCCCCCTTTTCCCCCTGTGGGGAAAGAGTATCGATTCTATCGTTGATGCGCAACGAACGCTCCAGAGTGTTATTGTGAGCGTGGACCGCTCGAAAATCGATAGAACGTGGCTAGGGAAAGAGATCGATGATAGATTCCGTGAGGTATTGGCTAAGGGTGGACTTGATTTTTGTGGAGAAAAAGGGGAATATCATACATTGGTTGCAGGAAGCCCTTTGATGAACGGGTGTCTTCAGCTTGAACGATGGAAAGAGAGGGTGTACGATTCTTATGTGGGACTGGATGCTCTGGATTGGTCAGTGATGCGTAAAACGAATACGGTAGGTGTTTGATTTATTTTCTCTTATAGGAGGTTCTTCATATGAAGCATATTATTTTTGCATCTGGTTTAATATTGGCGGCGGCGTTGTCGCGATTGATTCCGCATCCATTCAATTTTACACCCATTGCGGCGATGGCGCTCAGCTCCGCCGTGTATCTGGATAAGAAATACGCATTTATTATTCCGCTTGCGGCAATGCTGGTGAGTGACGCGATCCTCGGCTTCCACAGTGGAATGATATGGGTGTATGGCTGTTTTGCGCTGATCGCGCTCATGGGTCTCTGGCTTCGCTCCCACAAGAAGCCATTGTTCGTAGCCGGAGCAGCACTGACAAGCTCAGTACTGTTTTTTGTTGTGACGAACTTTGCCGTCTGGTTCATGGGCTCAGGGGCACTTTATCCGAAGACGTGGGAAGGCTTGGTCGCTTGCTATGTAGCAGCCATACCGTTTTTCCAGAACACCGTCGCCGGCGATTTGCTGTACACCGGAGCGTTATTCGGATTGTTTGAACTTGGAGCGCGTTGGTTTAAGGTTGAGCAGCCGCAGGTTGTGTCTGTAAAGTAAGCTTTGAAGAGTTATATCTCGCGAAGGCGCAAAGGTCGCGAAGGGTGAATATTGAATGAAGCAAAACTCTGCGTTCTTTGCGACTTTGCGAGATTCTGCTTTGATCGTTTCAAAGATCGTGCATTAGCTCGTTTTATAGGCACTGTGGCAGTTGACACTATCGAGATACCACCAGGAGAGGACGGGAAAAATCCATCCCCAAACGGGGAGTTTCCGTACGTATCGTAGATAGCGGTTGCGGTATGGAAATGAGGTCGTACTAGACTAAACCCCGGAAATCCGTAGGAAAAATCAAAAAACTACCTGTAAATCCACTGTGTTGTAGGACACAACCTACCATAATCGCAGAAGATGCTATTGACAATCATTCTTAAATTCGGTAAAATGCTCGCCGAGTTATAGGGGGTTTTTGTGATTCTCTATAGTTCCACGTGAGGAGACGGGTTGTAAGCCACGCCACCGTGTAGAGGATTGTCTTCTCACAGTACCTATCTTTAAAAAATTCACAATAAGCTTTCAAATGGGGGAGAGCTCGGCGCGCTCAATAGTTACAATTTTGTAACAGTGAGTTGATGCGTTGGTGGGCAGCCTTCCGTATTTTCTCCTCCCAATGTTCCCGTTGTAGTGCTGTGTGTTGTCGTTTGTTCGAAGCTGTCGGATGAGCGAGCACTCGTACTTTGCCTGGAGGTAACCGTCAGGTTAGTGCTATGACATTTGATCTTCCCCCGATTTTGCGGACACAGAGAAAAGCCACTATCTTGGTGGCAGAAGGAGGTCCGCAATGGAAAGAGTCAAGAAACGGAATCAGTATGA
>JAKEEG010000046.1 GCA_022616555.1 Ignavibacteriota bacterium
CGGCATCGGCATCGTTATCGGAACGCCGACCGGATTCTCACTGAAATACTGGGAAAGCTCGCGCTATGCGATTCAGGGTGCAGTAGGTGCATGGTCTGGTGGGCTCACAGTCGGGGCGGACTACCTCATCCATACGAATGCATTCAATAAGTCAAACGTCCCATTTTACTATGGTCCAGGATTGTTTTTCGGCTCTGCCGGTTTTGGCGGACCGAGATATGAGAAAGGCGATGTGGCGCTAGGCGGAAGGTTCATGTTCGGCGTTGATTATATCGTGCCCGGCCATCCGTTTGATATAGCTTTTGAAGTTGGCCCTGCTCTGCTCTTGACGCCGAGCGTAGGCGTGGGTCTGGAAGTTGGCATCGCGTTTCGGTTTTACCCATAGACGATGTGTGATACGAATCACTGTGCGGCATTCGTCTCTTCCGTATGTTGGAGACGAATGCCTGAAGTGCTGCTGGAGGATGGGGAGCTAAGGGGAGGCTCTTCGTTTTCCGTGTGCTTCAGGTATTTTTTTAGGGTGCTACATGTGCGACGCATACGGGAATGCGTCGCACATTTTTTTAGTACATCGACCCAAAGTTCAGCGTGATGAAGAACCCGCCGAAGTGCTTCACGTACACCTGATCGAGAATTTCAATCCCTTTCTTAAACGGAATAAAGTAGTACCGAAAGCTGACGCCGCTCAGCGTGCCCTTATCGAGGCCAAAGTACGCCCCTCCGCCGATGAAACCTCCGACCGTGTATTTTGCTTGGCCATATTTTAGACTGCTGAAGAATTCGATTTGCTCGGTGTCCGTATATGTTTGACCGTTTCCCAGATCGTACACAGTTGTTTTTGAATACGGAGCCACAAAGACCATTGAAGGCCCTATTCCCGCGCTTAAGAAGGGCCGGAAGTTATCGACGATGTCGTCTTTGAAGAGCCGGTATTGCACACCGAAAGTCACCGGCAGCATCAACAGACGATTCTTTTTCCCCGGGACGAACGACTGTCCTGTAAACTGGTTGAAATACTCGACTTCAGCTTCATCCTTCACATCCGAAAGCGCGAGTGATATAAAACCGGAAAGCTCGTCGGTGTACTCATGCCGCCAGAACCCTCCAAGCCCGAAGCCGTTGTTGGAGACCATTAAATCGATACCCCACGCATTGCGCAAGGGCTGGTACTGCGTTGAGGCAATCAAGTCTGGTGACGACGGCTCAAATACAATGGTCGTATCCGTTGTCGGATTGTTCTGCGCAAACATCGAGAGCGAGACAAAAGAAACGAGGGCAAGACAAAGAATTGTGCGCATGAGGCTATCCCCTTAGAGTGTGTACTATTTCAACCAGTGCCGGCAATGAAGAGTTCCTGTTGCACCACTAAATCAATGTATCAATTCGCGGCGAAGATTGCAAACTTCAGATACTTCGTTTCGGGCATTGACGTCAGCACGGGGTGGTCCGGGCTTGCGCCGGACAATTTGAGCAGTTGTAACGACCGATGAACAGTTCGTGCCGCCGCTTCAACGGTATCTAAAAACGACTCCTCGGTTACATGATGTGAGCATGACGCCGTTGCCAAAATCCCGCCCGGATTCATGACTTTTAATGCATTTGCATTGATTTCCTTATACCCCCGCAAACCTGTTGCCACAGTTTTTTTGGATTTACTGAACGACGGCGGGTCGAGTATCACCACATCGAACCGTTTTCCTTCGCGCTCCAACGATGCAAGCTTCTCGAACACATCGGCAGTTTCAAAGTGCATCGAGTTCATTTGGTTTAATGTGGCGTTGACGCGCGCTGTTGCAGTAGCGGTTTGAGAAACATCCAGTCCGGTAATGTTCGCCGCACCGCCTGAAGCCGCATTGAGCGCGAAACCGCCGTCATTGCAGAAACAATCCAGCACAGCTGCGTTCGCAGTATATCGCCGGATGAGTTTGCGGTTCTCGCGTTGGTCGAGGAAGAACCCCGTTTTCTGTCCGTTCAATAAATCCACTTTGTACTTTAGACCATTTTCGCTGATGATGGTTTGATCCAGAGTGCCTCGTAAAACTTGCTTGTCCAGTGCGAGGCGTTCAAGCGCACGTAAGGGGGACTCGTTCCGGGCGACAATGGCTTTGGGGTGGAAGATAGATTCCAGCACATCGCAGATCAGGGTCATCCTTCGTTCCATGCCATAGGAGAACGCCTGTACCGACAGAAACTCGTTGTACTTGTCGATGATCAAGCCGGGCAGAAAGTCGCTTTCCCCGTGCACTACCCGGTAGGTCTCGGAATCCGGGAACAGCCGTTTGCGAAGCTGCAGCGCGGTGGAAATACGCCTTTCAAAAAATTCGAAAGTAACTTCCTCGCGCTCACGGCTGAGCATACGCACGGCAATGAGTGAGTGCGGATGGTACAACCCAATACCCATGAACTTCCCGTCGTGGCGTAGCAACTCGACAATATCGCCTGCCTCCGGATCGCCCTGCACGGATTTGATTTCGTTGCTGAACCCCCACTGATGTCCCTTCACAATACGATGTTCTTCGTTTTTGCGGAGAGTGACTTGCTTTTTCATACTTGCAAAGTATTGAGATTTAGAGCGAGAAGCAAACTCGGAAATCAGAGGTCAGGAGTCAGAAATCAGAAAACCATCGATACCTTTGCGTCGAACAGGCCCCTCAAAATTCTGTTGTTGTCGAAGGAATGTCTGCCACAAGCAGGCATCCGACCGAGACGAGCATAGAATGCTCGCAAGAAATTACACTCGTGATTTGTATCATTCGTTTCGCGTGTAAGAATTTCTCATTCGGGTGTCTCCGGGATTTTTGGGTGATATTCATCATAAACATTCTTCAGCGCTCACGTATATTGCAGGTAGGTTCAGAAAGAACCTGTGGTGCATGTTCAACATTTTTGGAGGTTGTTATGCGTTCAGTACTCATAGCCATGTCGCTCTTCACGGTGCTCTGGTGTATCGGGTGCGATACTACGACCGACCCGTCGGGGCAAGGGGAGATACGCATGTACATGGTTGATTCACCCGCAGAGATGGAAGCGGTTGTTGTTGCTGTGAGCCGCGTGGAAGTCCACATGGTAGGCTCGGACAGCGTGAGTGGATGGAGGACGGTGAACGACCAGCCGGCGAGTTACGACCTGCTGACATTGCGAAATGGCGCGAGTGCCGTTCTCGGTGGTGCCCGTTTGGATGCCGGGCATTATACGCAAATACGCTTGATCCTCGGCGCAGGCAGTTACGTGACCGTGGATGGAACAAACCACGACCTTGAGGTCGCAAGCGGGTTCCAAACAGGCGTCAAGCTCAACCACCAATTCCGCATCGAAGCGGGGGAAACGGTTGAGTTGTATCTGGACTTCGATGCAGAGCGCTCAGTGCGCGAGGAAAACTCGGGCAGCTACCGTTTGCACCCGGTGATACGCGTACAGCGTGCCGACAGTTCGGGGTCGATTTCAGGCTCGGTCACGCCGCTGAATGCCGGCGCCTACATCTGGACGACCGTTGGTGAAGACACGGTGTCCACGTATGCCGAAGCTGACGGGTCGTTCAAACTGATGGCGATGCCGGAAGGCGCATACACAGTGAATGTCGAATCGATGTCCGATCTGTACTTCGGTGCGACGGTCCCCGGGGTTGTGGTGACGCGGCTGAACAACACGAATATGGGCTCGATTTCTCTGACAGCAAAGTAACCGATTCATAGGTCACTCCTTGCATCCTTCGAAGCCAGTGCAAGGCAGATGCCTCACAACAGCCTGCGCGGTTCTGTCCGGCGGGCTGTTGTGTTTGTAAGCATGCTGTTTAGTTTTAGCGAGCGGAGTATTTTACTTTCGGCTCTTTCACTTCGAAGCCGATTTTTCGTTTGGGCTTCTCGCGTGGTGTCATCAACTCTCGTATTGCTTCGATAATAGCGGAAATGTTCGAATCATGTTGCCCAACGCGGCGCTCGAGTTCCTTGAGTTTCTCAGCCAGTTCGCGGTGCTCGATGGCGGTTTCGCGCAGTCTCACAAACGCCCGCACAACAAAAACGCTCATTTGTACTGCCCGTTTGCTCTTTAGCACGTTCGCCGCCATAATGGCTCCGTGTTCGGTAAAGGCGTAGGGGAGATATTTTTTATGTTTCCCTCGGCTCTTTTTTAAGATCACAATTTGTGATCTTAAAGATGGAGCCTCAGCCTCTGAAGATGCGGTCACAATTTGTGACCGCAGGTTATCATACTCGACTTTTGTTAGCTGGAAAACAAAATCTTCCGGGAAACGGTCAAGATTCCGTTTGACCGCTTGGTTTAATACTCGTGTTGGTATTCCATACACAGCAGCGAGGTCGCTATCGAGAATGACCTTGTGTCCGCGAAAGGCGAGGATGCGTGATTCAATGCGAGCCAAAGGCCTGTGAGATTTCTTGTGTTTAGGCATATCGTTCTCCAATCAGCGCCAATCTATGGCATTTACCCCACTTTTGCAACGCTTCTAAATCGATTTTCTTGCAGTAATCCGAGACTAATCGTATATTATTACAATTGTTAAGTTTTGCTTTGTAGCAATCTTTACAATTGCTGCAGTATTCAAAATGTTAAGCCTAGTTTTGAATCCTACGAGAATTCTCGTCCCCAAGAGCGAGATCCTTCGCTACGCTCAGGATGACAACGTAAATTAAGGAGCTTATCATGGTAACCGCCACAAAAGTAGAAACAAAGCCGAAGAACGGCTCGCCCGCTACGGATATTGAAAGTTTGTTAGGAGCAGAGGCTGAGTTTTATCTTGGTCATCAATGTAAAACGATTCCCAAAGAGTCTCTGCATTTACCCGGACCTGATTTTGTGGACCGCGTGTTCGCTCACTCTGACCGCTCGCCGCAAGTACTGAGAAGCTTGCACCAGTTGTTTAACACTGGAAGGCTCTCCGGCACAGGGTATGTTTCGATATTGCCAGTCGACCAGGGGATTGAGCATTCGGCAGGGGCGTCGTTTGCGAAGAACCCGATGTATTTCGACCCGGAGAATATCGTTACCCTTGCTATGGAAGGCGGATGCAACGCCGTCGCATCAACACTCGGTGTGTTGGGTGCGGTCAGCCGGAAATTCGCGCATAAAATTCCGTTCATTTTGAAATTCAATCATAATGAATTTCTCTCGTATCCGAACACGTACGACCAATCGATGTTTGCGAGTGTAGAGCAAGCGTTCGACATGGGCGCTGTTGCAGTCGGAGCAACGGTGTATTTCGGCTCGCCTGAATCTCGCCGCCAGTTGTGGGAGGTGAGCCAGATGTTCCAACAAGCGCACAAGCTGGGTATGGCGACTATTCTCTGGTGCTACACGCGCAATTCGGCGTTCAAGACGAAGGAAAAAGATTACCACGTATCAGCCGATCTAACCGGACAGGCGAATCACCTGGGCGTCACAATCGAAGCTGATATCGTGAAGCAAAAGTTGCCGGAAAACAACGGCGGCTACCCTGCGCTCAATGCGAATGGTGTGAGCTTCGGGAAGTCCGATAAGCGCATGTATTCCGATTTAACTACCGACCACCCGATTGACCTGACGCGTTATCAAGTGGCGAACGGCTACATGGGCAGGGCGGGGTTGATTAACTCCGGTGGACCTTCCGGGCAGAATGACGTTGCAGAAGCTGTGAAGACTGCGGTCATCAACAAGCGCGCAGGCGGAATGGGATTGATTTCCGGACGGAAGGCGTTCCAACGCCCGATGAAGGAAGGCGTACAGATTCTGAACGCGATTCAGGATGTGTATCTTTCCGATAAAGTAACGATTGCGTAATGGTGTCCGTGGATGTTTTTTGTAGGGGTTCAATATATTGAACCCCTACGCGCCCCGCTGTGCGGGGCGTTGTTTTTTCACGGAACCCGTCTCCTGACCCTTCCCTAATTTTTAGGGAAGGGGAACGAAGCCCGGAGGGCTGAGGGGGCTGGGTTAAATTAATAAGGAAAAGACGTGAGCAAATTTCGATGTGTGATTTTTGATATGGATGGGACGCTGACGCAAACGAATCAACTGATCTTCGATGCGTTCAATCATATTGCAATGGAGCACGAGAAGAAAACGTACAGTGAGCAGGAGATTACGGCGATGTTCGGCCCTCCGGAGGAAGGTGCTCTTGTGGGGATTGTCGGCGCTGAAAAACTCGATACAGCCATGGAGCAGTATCTGGATTTCTATCGCAATAACCATAACAAGCTTGCGCGGATCTATCCCGGCATTCTCGATATTTTGAAATTCCTCAAGAGCAAAGGATGCAGGCTCGCGCTTTTTACGGGCAAAGGCACGCATTCCACGCGGATCACTCTTGGGGAGTTTGGACTGACGGAATATTTCGAGTATGTCGTCACGGGCAATGATGTGGTAAACCACAAACCCTCTGCCGAAGGAATTCGGAAGATTATGTCGCATTTTTCCCTCAAGCCGGAAGAAGTGCTGATGGTGGGCGATGCTGTGGCGGACGTGAAAGCTTCTCGCGAGGCGGGAGTAAGGGTCGCCGCTGTGCTGTGGGATTCCTACGCCAAAGAGAAAGTCCTAAAGATGAACGCAGATTATATGTTTCAAAGTGTTGAGGAGTTCGCATTATGGTTGAAGAAGGAAGTTAATTAATTCTTATGGAACTTGAACAACAGTCGCTCTCGCCGTTCTGGGCGTTTGCGGTAAAATATGGGTTTGTGCTGATTGTGGTGATCTTCTATATCACGACGACGATGCACTTTGATTACACGCCGGACGATACGTACATTTATATGCAGTACGCGAAGAACATCGCCCGCGGGGACGGATTCACCTTCAATGCCGGTATGCCGAGCTACGGTGTGACTTCGCCGCTCTGGACGTTGCTAGTCGCCGCCGGGACGGGAATGGGGCTCGACCCTTATGTCGTTGCGAAGACACTCGACTTGGTGTTTGCGTGCATCGCGGTTGCCCTGGTGTATGTGCTCACGTACTTTGTTGTGCGGGATAAACGTTACGCAGTAATCGGTGCCGCGCTTTTTTCGTTTGACGTATGGTTCCTGCGTTGGGCGGGCACCGGCATGGAAACTTCGCTGGCAGTTGTGCTGACGTTGCTAAGCTTCCTCTACGTGTACAGGAACGAGTATCAGCTTGCCGCTCTTGCCGCTGGAGTGTTAACGCTCGTGCGGCCTGAAGGCTCGCTGTTGTTTATCGCCTTGCAGGTGGATAATTTTTTGAACACAAAGGAATTCAAACCCGCTCTGCGCTCGTTTTTCCTATCGAGTGGAATGTATGCGCTGGTTGTTGTTCCGTGGGTGGTCTTTTCGGCAGTGTATTTCGGTACTATTGTGCCAAACACACTCGCGTCGAAATCCAGTCTCGGCATGTGGTGGGAGAGTGTTGTGCTCAATTTACAAACCATAGGGCAGGTGGTTGGAACGTCGCACGTCTTGTGCCTTGCCGCCCTCGTTATAGGATTGTTCGTGTACTGGAGGGTGGAAGGATGGAAGCTCGTCCGGCTGGATTTCCTCGGCATCTTGTGGATTGTTCTCCTGCCCCTGGCTTATCTTGTGATGAGTGTTCAAATAATCTCGCGATACTTGCTGATCGTGTCGCCCTTTATTGTGATCTACGGACTCTGGGGTATTAAGAAGCTCGAGGAAAGCGGGAATCTCGCAGAACGGAGAGCGATTGGAGCGCTCGTTGTGCTCACGGCGTTAACATTAGGAATCAATCAATATGTCTATCGCGCGTATGTGGTGCCGCATATGGAACAATTCACAACCGGTATGAACGACGTGCTGAAACCCATAGCCTATTGGCTGCATGAGAATACGGAGCCGGACGCCAAGGTCCTCATAACGGATGTTGGGATGGTCGGATACATATCCGAACGGAAGATGTTCGATACCGCAGGATTGATTTCTCCGGAAGTGGGGCGCATCTTGCATGAGGTGACATTCGACGCCGGTATGCTTCAACACCTGTACCGAGCCGTTGTTGAACCCGACTATATTCTTGACCGTAGCACCACACCCGAACGATTACAGTCGGAAACGCTTCAGCCCGTGATGACGAAACTTTTTCCAAGCCTGGGCGTGATGCGGCTCGAGCCTGTGTATTTCACGTTATATAAAGTGGTGCGATGATGAAGCATGCTGTGCTGCTGCGTAGGGTATTCACTGTTTGCGTATTTGTTTTATTTGTTCTGTTTCATTCAGCCGTTGGCCAGGAGATTCTCTCTGAGCGCATTAAGGGTTTGCGTGTCACGGGCGATATGAGAGCAGGAGTTCCTGTGGTTGTCCAAGGTTCGAAGTCTATTACGATTGAATTCGATTCCAACGACGAGTATCCGGCTGATTTTCGCATCAAGTTCTACCATTGCGATAAAAACTGGCAGCGGACGGTTTCGTCATTTGTGAACGACGACATCCGTAACATGACCAAAAGTCCCTTGCCTTACGACCGCGCGCCGGCCGGGACTCAGCATTATCAATGGCACTACACGGTGAGGTTGCCGGGGCATGGTGAAGTGCAGACTTTTGAGTATTCGGGCAATTATGTCTTTGAAATATGGGATGAGAACCGCGAGCAAGTCCTTGCCCGCGGGAGGTTCTTTGTTGCCGAGCGGACAATCGCTGCGGCGATGCGTATCGCGAACAGGCGCGATCCATCGACGGACCATCCGCGTTATATGGTGAATCAGGTGGACGTCCAGTTTTCAATTCCTGAATTCATTACACGCACGGGCAGGAAGGAAGACGCGCAGCCAAGCCCGAACGGTCAAGAACAAGAGGTGATGCTCCCACTGTTCTTTACGACGGTAGATGTGTATAAGAATAGAGAGATATCGCGCCGGAATAGAATCGATATTAACGACCGGAGCAGCTCCACATTTGTCGAGGGCATTGGTACACGACGATTGAAGTTTACAGCGTACAATGTTCAGCCGGGAAATGAATACCGGCGCCTCGATCTCCGCAACGTCAGCCACTATCCCGCGGGCACGGTACTGCGCCAACGAGAGGGTGCGGATATCAGCCGGATGCTCTTCAAGGCCCCGAGGGATAACAACGGGCTTTCGACGTTGACGAGAGGGGATCGTTATGCTGATTATGTGCAGGTTCAGTTTGAGTATCTTGTTGAGCCAAAGGACTCCGGCGATAGGATATACGTCGTCGGAGATTTCAACGGTTGGCAGGCAAATGACTCATCAATGATGACGTACGACGCTGGGACAAAGCGCTTTATCCTTATCACGTGGCTCAGACGCGGCCTGTACGATTACCAGTATATCCTTAATGACGATTGGATAGCACTGGAAGGCAACGATTGGCGCACAATCAATGTCTATTCAGCTTTTATCTATTATAATGATGACCGCTACGGTGGGTTCGACCGCATAGTGGGATTTGTGCAGGGGCAAAGTTCGGGGCAAAACGCTCCGACGGATTAGAACTGTTAACAACGAAAGCCCTTATGAAAAAACTCAGAGTCGGGGTTATTGGAACTGGGCATCTCGGCAGCCTGCATGCAAAAATGTATCAGGGATTGGATTCGGTGGAGTTGGTGGGCGTGTACGATGCTGACACGATAAAAGCTGAGCGCGCAGCGGAACAATATGATACTACGCCGTGCAAGAGCCTCGCGGAGCTTTTGGGTAAAGTCGAAGCGGTAAGCATCGCCGCAACGACCAAAGCGCACTTTGAGCTTGCCGTGGAAGCGGTGGAGAAAGGCGTTCATCTCTTTATTGAAAAGCCCATTACAGAAACAATCGAACAGGCGAGGAAGCTCGTAGAAGTAGCCGAAGGAAAAAAACTTCGTTTGCAGGTGGGGCACATCGAGCGATTCAATCCGGCGATCTTAGCTTTAGAACAGTATAAAATAACGCCGCTGTTCATTGAGTCGCATCGCCTTGCCCAGTTTAACCCGCGTGGGTCGGATGTCTCGGTCGTACACGACTTGATGATTCACGATATCGACCTTGTCCTGAGCCTTGTGCGCTCCCCCGTGAAACGTATCGACGCAAACGGCGTGGCGGTGGTATCTGAGAGCGTAGATATTGCCAACGCCCGGCTTCAGTTCGAGAACGGGTGCGTTGCCAACGTGACGGCTAGCCGCATCTCGCAAAACAAGATGCGCAAGATGCGGTTGTTTCAACACGACGCGTACATCTCCATTGACTTTTCGCAAGGCGTGTCGGAGGTTTTCCGGCTTGTGGATGAAGGCGACCGGGCATTAAAGCCCACGCTGATGCTTGGGCAAATCGAGAGCGGCAAACGCAAGCGGCTTATCGTCTATGAGCAGCCGGATATTAAAGAAGTCAACGCGCTGGAGCATGAGTTAAAATTGTTCGTGGAGTCCGTGCAAAACGGCGTCGAGCCTTTGGTGACTGGCAGGGATGGCTTGCAGGCGTTGGAAGTCGCACAGGAGATTTTAAGAATTATCGAATCGGGCAAATAATTTTACACTAGGGGCACGCCTGCCTGCCGGTAGGCAGGTTGCAACGCGCCCCTACAAAAAAATGAAAAAGCACATCAACATACAAGACCCTTTATTGAATCGTATCGGCAAGATTGCGGACAGGGGAGGTGTCTCTGCCTTCGTAGTCGGTGGCTATGTACGCGACCTTTTGTTGGAGAAACAGGTAAAGGATATCGACATCGTTATCATCGGCAGCGGCGTGGAGTTTGCAACGAAAGTAGCAAGGGAATTAGGAAAGACGAACCTCGTCACGTTCGAGAAATTCGGTACGGCCATGCTTCAGCTTGATGATGTGAAACTCGAATTCGTCGGGGCGCGAAAGGAAAGCTATTCAAAAGACTCGCGCAAGCCTGTGGTCGAGATTGGGACGTTGGAGGACGACCTTTCCCGGCGAGACTTTACCGTCAATGCAATAGCAGCTTCGCTAAACGAGAACGAATATGGAAACCTTTTCGACCCTTTTGGTGGTCAAAGGGATATCGGGTCCGGTATCCTGCGGACGCCGCTTGCCCCCAAGGAGACGTTTGATGACGACCCCCTGCGCATCATGCGGGCATTCCGTTTTGCGGCTCAGTTAGGGTTTACAGTTGAGCCTTCCGTCTTGAAAGCGGCTGAAGAGATGCGCGAGCGGTTAAAGATCGTCTCGCAAGAACGTATCACCGATGAGTTCTTGAAAATTCTCTTGAGTCCAAAGCCCTCTGTAGGCTTGAAGCTTATGTTCGACGCGGGAGTGATGGATGTGGTGTTTCCTGAAGTCTCACAACTTTCCGGCGTAGACCAGCGCAAAGACCATCACCACAAGGATGTATTTTTACATACGCTGAAGGTGGTAGACAACATATCGGAGACAACCGATAGCCTCTGGCTTCGGCTCGCGGCGCTGCTGCATGATATTGCGAAACCGAGGACAAAAGCCTTCGTCGAAGGGACCGGCTGGACATTCCATGGCCACGAAGATGTTGGCGCTCGCATGGTGAAGCCCATCTTCCGCAAGCTTAAGCTTCCGTTGGAACACTTGCCATATGTAGAGAAGCTCGTGCGCTTGCACCTGCGCCCCATGGCGCTTGTGGATGGAGACGTGACGGATTCTGCCGTCCGGCGCTTGCTGTTTGAAGCCGGGCAGGATATTGACGGCCTGATGAAACTCTGCCGTGCGGACATTACGTCGAAGAACCCGAAACTTGTTGAGCAGGTTAAGCGTAATTACGATAACGTTGTCAAAAAGATGCAGCAGGTGGAGGAGAAGGATAGGCTCCGCAACTGGCAGCCTCCGCTCCGGGGAGACGAGATTATGCAGGTGTGCGGACTTGAACCGGGCCCGGCTGTAGGACGGCTCAAAGACGCCATCACTGACGCTATACTTGATGGGAAGATACCCAATGAGCACGATGCTGCGTTAGGGTATCTAATGGAGATAAAGGACGAAATCCTCTCGCAAGAGGCGTAGGCTTAGTAATATCCTGTCATTGCGAGGCGTTTTTTGCCGAAGCAATCTACCTTGAGAATGCTTCGAGACCGCTTCGCTGAAAAGCGCTCGCAGTGACAAGATTAAATGAAACTTTATGCATCTTTTCACGTCTATTATGTAGTGTTTACCGACAGTTCCGATAACAATCCTTTTAGTCATCCCGATAATCTATTCATTTTGGAGTGAGTTATGAAGAAGGCCTTTTCACTGATGTTGCTCGTCGTGTTTTCATTAGGTACTCTTGGGGGTACACTCGGCGCGCAACAAAAAACGCTGGTGTTAGAACAAGCGATCCAAATAGCGTTGGAGCGTAACCTCAGCATTCGCCAGGCGGAGAACAATGTTGAATCAGCACAGAGCGGCGTGCTGACGGCATATGGGTCGTATTTGCCGACGCTTTCTGCGAGTGGCGGTTGGTCCCGTACTCAAACAGATAGAGGACCAACGACAGAGTACATTCAAGGTGTTCCTGTTCCTCTCCCGGCAGCTTCAAATACTGCCAATAACTTCTCAGGCGGATTATCGATTGGATATACTATTTTTGATGGTTTCAATCGGGAAGCAGGATACAACCGAGCTGTCTCGAACGCTGTTTCGTCAGAGAAAACAGCGGAACGCACCCGCCAGTCAATTGTCTTTCAAGTGCAGGCAACCTACCTCACTGTTCTGCGCAACGAGCAATTGTTGAAGGTCACTCAGGAAAACCTCAAGCGCGACCAGCGTCAACTGGAACGCATCACGGAATCCAACCGTGTCGGGGCGTTGTCAATCGGCGATGTCTATCGACAGCAATCGCAGGTCGCCACGGACGAGTTAAACCTTATCAACGCTCAAAACACGTACGATAAATCGAAAGCCGATTTACTCGCTCTTATCGGTGTTGATGCGTCTGAAGATTTTCAAATTATCGACCCTACACTTCCGACGGAGATCGATTCAGACCAGCTTGCTGCAACTATGCAGAAGTATCAGGATTTTTCCATGCTGCGCAATAAGGCTTTGAGCGTTCGACCGGATTACCAGAGTGCGCGTGAGAACTATGAAGCCTCGGACTGGGGTGTGACTGCCGCATCAAGCCGGTATTATCCGCGCATTAGCGCTTCTGCTGGATACAGCACCTCGCACCGGGAGTACGAATTCCTCGGTGTGAACAGAGGTTTGAGTTGGGGTTTGGGCTTGAGTTGGAATCTCTTCGACGGCTTTTCAACGAACCAGGCAATCCAGAGCGCGGCGGCTCAAAGCAGAAACGCCGAGCTCACGCTTCAACAAGCCGAGCGCAACATCAGTGTTGACGTGAAGAAAGCCTTGTTGGATTTGGATGCGGCGCGCAAAGCGTACGAAGTGAGCTTGAAGAGTGTTCAGTCGGCGTCCCAAGATCGAAGAGTGGCGGAAGAGCGCTACAACCTTGGCGCAGGCACATTGCTCGACTTACTCGTCGCGAACGCAGGACTGGTAAACGCCGAAGTCAGCAAAGTCAACGCCACGTACAGCTACATTATTGCGGAACGGAATTTAGAATTCGCGATCGGCGAAAGAGCATATTAATTTTAACCACCCTGTCGTCAGATAGGATACACAGAGGAGCTTAATCATAATGGCAACAAACGGTAAGCGGTCTAAGAAAAAAATAATCATCTTTTCGATCATCGGAGTGGTGGTCGCAGTACTGGTCCTGCTGGTGATCCTCGGCAGCAACCGAGAGACAGTAGTGACAGTACAAACGGAGCCGGTGGAGCAACGCGCGATTACTCAAACTGTCGCAGCGACGGGGAAAATTCAACCGGAAGTGCAGGTAAAAATTAACGCAGAAGTGAGCGGTGAGATTATCGACCTCCCTGTCAAAGAAGGCGAACGAGTTAAGAAGGGACAACTGCTCGCCCGCATCAAACCCGACGCCTACGAGGCGCAGGTGGAGCGTGCACAGGCGGCGCTTGCCATCACCAAGGCTAATTTATCAAAGGCCGAAGCGGATTTTAAGCGCGCTTCCGAATTGTTTGATAAGAACCTGGTCTCGGGTTCAGATATGGATTTCGCACGCGCAACATTCGAAAGTGCAAAAGCGTCATTCAACCAGTCTTCTGCTGCTTTGAAAGAAGCGCGGGAAACGCTGGCGAAGACTACCATCTACTCACCGATGGAAGGCGTCGTGAGTCAATTATTACTCGAAGTCGGTGTGCGCGTGAGCGGTAGCCAGTTTACGCAAGGCACGGAAGTTATGACCGTTGCGGACCTCTCGCGTATGGAATCCCGTGTAGACGTGGGTGAAAACGACGTCGTGATGGTCAGCATTGGCGATACGGCATCCGTTGAAGTAGACGCCTACTCCGGAAGGAAAATTATCGGCACAGTCTCTCGCATTGCCAATACGGCGAAGACGCGCGGTCTCGGAACTCAGGACGAGGTGGTGAATTTCGAAGTCCGGATCCTGATGCATCCGCCCGAGGATGTCCAATTGCGTCCCGGCATGTCGATGACTGCCGACATCTTCACGGAAACACGTTCTGGTGTGTTTGCCGTCCCGATCCAATCGGTCACCGTACGCCAGCCGAAGGAAACACCTGCCGGGGCGCCGGCAGAGCAGGCGCAGGAAGGTGAGGCGCAGTTCGTGAAAAAGGATGCCAAGAAAAAGGAAGAGGATAAGCTTCAGGAAGTAGTGTTTGCCGTAAAGGATGGCAAAATCATTTCTGTGCCTGTGAAGCGCGGAATCAGCGACGATACCTACGTTGAGATTACTGAAGGCCTTGAAGCCGGACTGGAAGTCGTCACCGGACCCTTCAGGGCAATCAATCGTGATTTGCAGGAAGGCACTGCCGTTAAAGTAGACAATAAACAAACAAGGCAAACAGGGTCATCGGTCGCTCAATCTAACTAACGAATGAAACGAACTGCGCCGGCTTTCCTGCTGTTGCTGGTGTTGCAAGCAGGTAATGCCCAGACTATCGACGCAGCTCGCGCGGAATTAGAACAAGGGAGGCCGTCGCAGGCTAGAGTGATTCTCGAGTCGGTATTACAATCCGACGCGAAGAATGCTGAAGCATATTATTGGATGGGCTGGACGTTTCTCCGGGCCGAGAAACGGGATTTTGACGAAGCGATTGAGAGCATGGAACGTGCGGTGGAATTGGGTCCGCTGAATGCGGAATATCACTATGGGTTGGGCGTTGCTCTAGGTTTGACGGCAATGGAAGCGAACCCGTTCACGCAGGCATGGCTCGCTCCGCAAATTAAATCGGCGTTTCAGAAATCTGTCGAATTAGACCCGAAGCATATCAACGCCCGTGGAGCGTTGGCGGATTTTTACCAGATCGCTCCCGGGATTTTGGGAGGCAGCGACGAGAAGGCGTGGGAGCAAGTTGAGGCAATTCTTGCACTTGACGAGTTCTCAGGCAGGGCAAAGAGGGCGCAATTGTTGTATCGTGATGAACGGGTGGATGAAGCCGAACATGAGCTTCAAACGCTCACGGAAAGGCTTCCCGGCAACTGGCGGGGATGGAAAACGCTCGGATACTTTTATATTAGGGTTGAGCGTCCTGCGCAGTCCGTTGCATCTTTCGAAAAATATGTAGAACTTCGGCCTGACACGACGGACTCCTACGATAGCCTTGCTGAAGGATTGCTGAAAGCGAAACAGTACGACCGGGCGATTGCGGTGTTGCAGAAGGCGATATCAATCGACTCGAATTTCCTTTCTTCAATTTACAAGCTGGCGCAAGCATACGAACTGAAAGGATTACAAAAAGAAGCAAAAGACGAATATCTCAAGGCCACCACACTTGAAACGAACACAGAAAAACGTACGGAAATCGAAAAAAAAATCAGAGACTTACAGTAAAGGAATAGCTATGCCCACAGTCATTAAACTGGAAAATATTAAGAAGCACTATGTCATGGGCGATACCACCGTTCATGCTCTCGACGGCGTTTCGATTGAGATCCATAGGAACGAATATGTTGCCATTATGGGCCCCTCGGGTTCCGGAAAATCCACACTCATGAATATCATCGGCTGCTTGGATACGCCAACGTCGGGTTTGTATTCGTTCAACGGTGTGAATGTCAGCGAAATGAACGACAACGAGCTTGCAAAAATCCGGAACAAGGAAATTGGATTCGTGTTCCAGACGTTTAACTTGCTGGCGCGTTCGGATTCGCTTCATAATGTGGAGTTGCCGTTGATTTACGGCGGTAAATCCTCCGGCGAACGGAAGCGCCTTGCACAAGAGGCGCTGGCGAAAGTCGGGCTGGGGGATCGTATGCATCACAAACCGAATGAGCTTTCCGGCGGTCAACGTCAGCGTGTCGCCGTAGCAAGGGCACTTGTAAACAATCCCTCCATTATCCTTGCAGACGAGCCGACCGGTAACTTAGATACGAAAACCGGTGATGAAATTATGGGATTGTTTGAGAAGCTGCACGAAGACGGGAATACGATCATCTTAGTGACGCACGAAGAATACATCGCAGAGCACGCACATCGCGTTATTCGCGTCCGTGACGGCCACATAGAAAGTGATAAACCTGTGGCCAAACGCAAGCGTGTTGTGTATCAACCGGCATAACGTATGTTTATCCTTTTCTCCGATATTAAAGAGGGCCTTCTCATCGCGTTCCAGGCGATTCGCGCGAACAAGATGCGTTCCGTTCTCACGACGCTCGGTATCGTGATCGGCATCGTATCAGTGACGCTGATGGGAACTGCCATTGAAGGGTTGGACCGTGCGTTCAACGATAGCATTTCTAAAATCGGCGCGGATGTGTTGTACGTTCAGAAATTCCCATGGGCTGGTCAGGAAGAATGGTGGGAGCTTCGCAATCGCCGCGATATCAAAATGGAGCACGCGAAGGCGATTGAGAGAAGTGCCACGCTCGCCTCAACGGTGACGCCGGTGAGCGGCACGATCATCAACGTGAAGTACGGTCCCAAGGTCGTTGAGGGCGCAATCGTCGTCGGTACCGACGAAGAGTTTATCGAAACAGTCGGCACTGGACTTGCTCTTGGCAGATTTTTGACCGCACTTGAAGTGAGCGGCGGCCGCCCGGTGTGCGTTATCGGCTCGGACATCGCAGAGAATTTATTCCCGAACGAAAGTCCCCTTCTGCAAACGGTTAAACTGGGCAGTCATCCTTATCGCATTGTCGGCGTGTTGGAGAAACAGGGCAATATGTCGGCGCCGGCGCTTGCCGGACCGACCACCAGCTTCACGCCGTCCCAGCGGCAAATCGAGCCGCCGCCGGCCGCGACGGTCTCAATCGCCATCATCGGGGCCACGATTCGCACGCCGGCCTTTTCGGTTTCATATTCATATTCAAAGCGGCCGTCGAATCGCGACACGTCGGTGCTCGTTCCGCCCATGTCGA
>JAKEEG010000047.1 GCA_022616555.1 Ignavibacteriota bacterium
AGTATGAATGAACAAGAAGAACAACGGCGCAAGGTTGAGGAGTTAAAGAAGAAAATCCTCGAGCAGAAGCGTAAACCGAGCGGAGGCGATGTGGAAGTCGCAGAGCGGCCCGAGCCGCCCGAGCCAAAAGAAGAGCGCCCGGCGAAGCCACTCGAAGAGCTTGCCGACGAGCGTATTAAGGAAAAAGTGGAAGCCGCCCGCAAGGCGGAAGAGGCGCGCCGTCAGAAAGAAAAGGAAGACGAAGCAAAGAAAAAAGCCGCCGCTTCAAAGGCCGCACAAGCCGCGTCTGCTTCGTCAACAGCAGGGGCTGTGTCCCAAGAGCTGGTGTTAAAAGCGTACAGCGAGGTGCTGAAAATTGCGTTGGAAGACGGCATGATCAGTCGCGAGGAAGAGGCCATCCTCGAAATTCTCCGCAAGACGTTTAACATCACCGATAAGCAAGAGAAAGAGTTTGCGCAGGAAATGCAGTTGGGCATTTACCTGAATGCATTAGTCGATAGCTGGAAGAACGGCTCCATCACGCCGGAAGACTCCGAGCGGTTGGATATGCTGCGCGAGCAATTCAATATTTCTGCGGACGAGCATCTGCGGCTCGAGAAGCAGATTCGCAAAGAAATCCTCAGGCAGAAGTCGTAGCTGTCTGGTACTGGTACGCCATCGCCTGGAGCGCCAGGATGCGCTTCTGAATCGGCGGGTGGGTACCGAACAAATCCGCGGTAAACCCCTCCTTCGCATTAACCTTTTTCCCGAGCGGATCGGCAATACACAAATGAGCGGCGCCTTTTTTGATGGATTGGGTCGGCGCGGAAGCATTCTCGATTTTTTTCAGCGCGCTCGCTAATCCTAAAGGATTGCGTGTAAGTTCGGCAGCCGAAGCATCGGCGAGATATTCCCGTTTGCGCGAGACCGCCAACGCCAGCATCTGGCTCACAATGGGCGCGAGGATGATGGCGATAATCCAGAGCACGAGCAAGATGAGCCCGAGCTGTCCGGAACTCTTCGAATCGCTTTTACCACGTCGCCCGCCTCCGAAAAATAACCCCCTTCGCCCGAAATCCGAGAGCAGCAGCACCGAGCCGACAAGCGCGGCAATCACCGTCATCAGCCGGATGTCATAGTTGCGGACGTGGCTCATTTCGTGGGCGATGACGCCCTGCAGTTCTTCACGGTTGAGCGTATCCAGCAAACCCTGCGTCACGGCGATGTGGCTGTTCTGCGGGTCTTTGCCTGTTGCGAAGGCGTTCGGGTCCGGGTCGGGTATAACATACACCTTCGGCATCGGCAATCCGGATGCAATCGACATCTCGTGCGTGACATTAATGAGCTGTTTGTGCTGGGGATTACTCTCGTCGGCAGGGACAGCACCGGTAGAATTAAGCACCGCTTTCGCCCCGCCCGATAAACTCCAGAACGATGAGCCGAAACCAATACCGACAGCAGCGATGGTGCCGAGCGGGATGTAATTTTCCAGCGAGCCGGTAAGATACATATCCAGCCCAAAGCCGAGGAACACGAGGAACACAACAAAAAGGCTCATGATGACGATCGTGAGCCGTTTGTTATGGGCTTGTTGTTGATACAGGTTGCGTGTTGGAGGAGGCATAAAAAATTATGAAACCCCTTCAGGGTATCGATGATTCTTTTTCAGGTCAGGACGTTGTCCTGACCTGGATTATAAGACCCCGTTGGGGTCTGCATATCTCCCAATTCCTCGAAGGGGAATCATATGAAAACCGAGGGCAACGCCATCGGAACCCAAACCAATGCTCTTGAACCCTGAAGGGGTTCAATAAGATCTTACTTCTTTAACGACAAATTCACCTGTGGCACGGCGCGCTCAGCGTCGTCGGTAATCTCAAACAACTCCGCCGCCTTAAAGCTAAACATCGACGCGATGATGTTGCCGGGGAAATGCTGCTGGGCAATGTTAAACTGCGTCGCAATATCGTTATAGAATTGCCGCGCGAAGGAGATCTTGTTCTCCGTGCTCGTCAGCTCTTCCTGCAACTGCTTCACGTTCTCGTTGGATTTGAGATTCGGATAATTCTCAACGAGCGCGAAGAGTTTAGACAATGCCCCGGTGAGCATGTTTTCCTTCGCGGCGGCATCGGCAACGCCTGTCGCAGAGATGGCGGAATTGCGTGCTTTAATAACGTTTTGCAGCGTCTCCTGCTCGAACTCCATCACGCCTTTTACGGTGTTGACGAGGTTCGGAATCAGGTCGTGGCGGCGCTTGAGCTGGACGTCGATTTGTTTCCAGCCATTCGTCGTTTGATTGCGCAGAGTGATAAACGAGTTATACTTTGCAATCACCCACAAAACAATAACGCCGACTACGCCGATTAGCACATAGAGTAAAGTCATGGTATCTCCTTAGCAATAGTAAACTGAAGCATAATAGCCTACAAATGAACGAAAATCAATCATAACTGGAAGCATCATGAAAAACCTTAAAATCAAGCGAATTTGAGGCTTCATAGTCCTACGAATTACATTTTCCTATACGTATAAAGACGAAGAGAAGTTAGAAAAATTGGAAGAAACTTCGCGAAAGATGTTGACTTTTGAAAACTTTCGCGGTATATTTATAGCCCGCCCTGAGAAAGCTCAGGCGGCTCGCACAACCAGACGATCTTTTGTATAAGTTTACAAAATGCCCATGGTACATGGGCATTTTTATCGTGTGGAGCGAGGAAAAAGTGTTCTTTGAAAAAGTGTGCATGGCCAAGTCAATCTGACAAGATTTCAACAAGGCATATGGATCTCATTAGTGAAATTCATAGCGCCACGAATCAAACTAGACGTTGAGAATGAAGTAAAAATTTTACAACGGAGAGTTTGATCCTGGCTCAGGACGAACGCTGGCGGCGTGCCTAACACATGCAAGTCGAGGGAGAAAGGGGTAGCAATATCCCGAGTACACCGGCGCAAGGGTGAGTAACACGTAGGCAACCTGCCTTCAGGACGGGAATAACTTCGAGAAATCGAGGCTAATACCCGATGACATTCAGCTGCAGCATTGTGGCTGGTTCAAATGTCGCAAGACGCCTGAAGATGGGCCTGCGTCCCATTAGGTAGTTGGCGGGGTAATGGCCCACCAAGCCGACGATGGGTAGCTGGTCTGAGAGGACGACCAGCCACACTGGAACTGAGACACGGTCCAGACTCCTACGGGAGGCAGCAGTGAGGAATATTGCACAATGCCCGAAAGGGTGATGCAGCGACGCCGCGTGGAGGATGAAGGCCCTATGGGTCGTAAACTCCTTTTGTGGAGGAAGAATGTTTCGCTATAGGCGAACGTGACGGTACTCCATGAATAAGCACCGGCTAACTATGTGCCAGCAGCCGCGGTAATACGTAGGGTGCGAGCGTTGTCCGGATTCACTGGGTGTAAAGGGTCCGCAGGCGGACCGGTAAGTCGTTGGTGAAATTCTGAGGCTCAACTTCAGAACTGCCGGCGATACTGTCGGTCTTGAGTACGGAAGAGGAAGATGGAATTTCTGGTGTAGCGGTGAAATGCGTAGATATCAGAAAGAACACCTGTGGCGAAGGCGGTCTTCTGGTCCGTAACTGACGCTCAGGGACGAAAGCGTGGGGAGCAAACAGGATTAGATACCCTGGTAGTCCACGCCTTAAACGATGGATACTCGATGTCGGGCCGCAAGGCTCGGTGTCCAAGCTAACGCGTTAAGTATCTCACCTGGGGAGTACGATCGCAAGGTTGAAACTCAAAGGAATTGACGGGGGCCCGCACAAGCAGTGGAGCATGTGGTTCAATTCGATGCAACGCGAAGAACC
>JAKEEG010000048.1 GCA_022616555.1 Ignavibacteriota bacterium
GGTCTTGGCGCATAACGTTTCGCCGCTTCACGAATATGTTCTACGCTTGCAATGCGGTCAGCATCACTCTCCCAATAGTCAAGGTGAGTGCTCATGAATACGATTTCCTGGCCGCGGACATTGAGCACGAGTTGCAACAACCCGCGCTGTTCTACATCGGTGGGGAACGTATAAAGAAAATTGCTCTCTTCGTAAATTGGGTAGCGTGTCAAGATACCGTTGCCGTAATCGCCACTGTCGATTTCGATGGTTTTTCCGAACGCATACGCCATGTCGGTACGGTCAACGAGCTCGCTCATGATATCGATTCTACCCGTTCGCTTCGTCCAGCGGTCGACCTCTTGCAGCGCGACGATATCTGCTCGCGAGTCTTTGATGAGCGTGGCTATTCGTTCAATGTCTATTTTCCCGTCCGTCCCTTCTCCATGATGGATATTATACGTCAACACTCGGAGGATGTTCTTCTCGGAAGGGAGTTGGTGTGTGGCGCAACCTGCTCCCACAAGCCCGATAACTAGTACGACGAACAAGAGGCGGAAATATTGCATCAGATGATTTTTGCTCCGATCCAAAGAAATCCGATTGTGATACTTGCCAAACCGGAAAGTGCCTGAAACCACGTTAACACCGAGTTCGATGGTACACGGGCGACGAGCGTGCCGATGGTATAGGCAAAAATGCTCATTGCCGTCATTGTGCCGACGCCGAACAGCAGCAGGTAGAGCGATGCGGTAAATATTGATTGCGAAATAGCGACCGGCACAACAACCATCACCGCGGCTGTGCCTGCCAACCCGTGAGTTGCCCCAACCCAGAACATCGAGTGTGAATGGCGGTGGTCCTCACCGTGCTCGTGAGAATGCACGTGCACGTGCTCGACACCGTCGTGTGTGTGCTTGTGAACATGGATGTGTTTCCGTCTCACGGTAGTCCATACAACCCACACGCCGATAGCGATGAGAAGTAGTCCAACAGCCATCTCAGCGATAGATTCCATAAGAGGAGGAATCGCAAACCGGAAGATAATTGAGAGAGCACCCAGAATAACGAGGGTTGTCGTGTGCCCAAGTCCCCACATGAATCCAAACTTTGCCGCGCCAGCCGCTGATGGACGTTTGCTGGCAAAAGCCGTCACTGCGACGATGTGATCAACGTCGAACGCATGAATGCATCCAAGTGTAAATCCAGCAAGTAGGGGGAGTATGATTTCCATCAGTTTCTTCGGGATTGTTCGAGTTCTTGTTTGAGTAACGTGAGACCCTGGCGCACGTCGAGCGGTTCAATGCCCAGATCGCGTTGCGCTTTTTCCAGTACGAAAGATGTTTGGAGCGGTCTCCTCGCCGCAAGCTGCAAGTCCGAGCTTTTGACAGAATGAATAAGCGACGCGTCAAGATTGAACACTTCGGCGACACGATGGGCGAACGTTAGCCGGCTTGCCGCCTCACTGCCGCAGACGTGATAGATGCCTTCTCGGTCACGCTCCATGATTTTAACGAGGCTCCTGGCGAGGTCGCCTACATACGTCGGGTTGTTGACCTGATCTTCCGCACAGCGTATTGAATTTCCCGCGCGCAAGTTTTCCAGCACCCAGAGCGGGAAATTCCGCTTCACATTTATTCCATAGCCATACACGACAATCGTTCGGACGATGGCATAGCAAATCTCGCTTGTGCGGAGTGCGTTCTCCGCAGCAAGCTTGGACTTGCCGTAGTACGAAAGGGGCTCAGGCCGGTCGTCTTCACGGTACGGCGAATGCTTTCCGTCGAAAATATAATCAGTTGAAACGTGAATGAGTTTTGCTTCGACCTTCCGCGCGGCTTCAATAAGATTTTCGACGCCATTAACATTGATTTTCCATGCTTCTTCGCGATGCGTCTCGCACCAATCGACATTCGTTGCCGCTGCCGCGTTGAAAATTACCGTAGGCTGGAAACTCGAAATCAAGCTCTTCACGTCGCTTTTGTGCGTAATGTCCAGCTGTGTATAATCGAATAGTTGGTTTTCCAACACGAATGACCGGTGGTGCGATGTGTTTAGGACTTCATACTCTGTTTGATTACCCAACATAAGACACAGCCGTTGACCCAACAAACCGTTGCTGCCGCAAATCAGAATGCGTTTCATCGGAGGCTTTCTTCCAATGCTGAGGCGGCGTCAGTTTTATCGTCCCGGTATTTGATAATGACCGGCGTGTAGAGAGCGAGATGATGTTGTTTGGCAAACGGCGCGTCGATGTGCCGGCTGCCTTGAACGATAACGGCGCCCTCGGGGATGATGAGCGGCGACTCTGTCGTTCGGCGGTAGATTGTTTCGTTCACGAGGTCGTACACCGGTGTCGAGCCGGTAAGGATAACGCCGGCTCCGATGACAGCCCGGCGTTTTACGATCGTGCCTTCGTACACGCCGCAATTGCCACCGACGAGCACGTCGTCTTCGATAATAACCGGCATTGCGCCGACTGGCTCCAGCACTCCGCCAATTTGCGCCGCTGCACTGATGTGTACCCGCTTGCCGATTTGCGCGCACGAACCGACGAGCGCGTGAGAATCGATCAGCGTACCTTCATCCACAAACGCGCCGACATTGACATACGCGGGCGGCATGACGATCACGTTCTTGGCGATGAACGCACCATCGCGAATGGTCGTTCCGCCAGGCACAACGCGTACTTGATGTTCGAGTGAAAGCTTTTTGAGAGGATACGTATTTTTATCGAAATACCTGAACTGGTCGTTAATCGGCAATTCAACCAGCTCACCGAGCCGGAAACCGAGAAGAATGCCTTTCTTGACCCAGTCGTTCACCACCCAGCCACCGTGATTGCCATTGGAATTGGAACGCTGAGCGGCGCGCACTTCGCCGCCGTTTAGGAAAAACTTGAACTCGTTGAACGAGCGCAACGCCGCAGGTTTATCCACCTTGCCTATTTCTTGCGTGTAATAAGATTCTATCTGGTCTTTGAGAGCCATGGTTATAGCAAATCCAATTCCTTCAGTATCGCTTTTAACTTATCTTTGTTCTTAGCACCGATTGGCACGAGCGGCAAACGGTACGTTTCTTTAATCATACCCATCATCGCCAGAGCGGCTTTAACCGGGATGGGGTTCGACTCGATGAAATTCGCGTTCATGAGCGGCAGGAGTTTTTCATGGAGCTTGCGAGCCTTTTCCCAATTGTTCGCAAGCACTGCACGTACCATATCTGAGAACTCGCGCGGCGTTTCATTTGCAACGACGGAGATACACCCGTCTCCGCCGACCGACATAAGCGGCAGAGTGAAGGCATCATCGCCGGAAAGGAGGGAAAGATGCGCGGGGCGATTGCGAGCGATTTCCATCATTTGACCGATATTGGCTGAAGCTTCTTTGATTGCGATGATGTTGGGGATTTTTTCCGCCATACGTACTGTCGTTGCAGCTTCGATATTCCCGCCCGTTCGTCCGGGCACATTGTAAACGATAATGGGAATATCCACCGCCTCCGCTATTGCGCGATAGTGCTGAAAATATCCTTCTTGTGTCGGCTTGTTATAATAAGGACCTGCAATCAGCGCTGCGTCTAAACCGACACTCTTTGCCATTCGCGTCTGTTCGATTGCTTTCTCGGTGTTGTTACTACCTGTGCCACCGAAAATTTTCGCGCGTCCATTTGCCTGCTCGACTGTAATCTCGAACACACGTTGGTGCTCGTTTGCCGAGAGAGTTGGACCCTCGCCCGTTGTTCCGACGGGAACGATTGCTTCCACGCCGCCTTTAATTTGGAAGTCGATAAATTTTCTAAGTGCGGATTCGTCCAGGGAGCCGTCTTTTTTAAACGGCGTGACAATTGCTGTTCCTGTACCCTGAAATCGTTTAGTCTTTGCCATCGTTTTTCCGTCTATTGTAGAATGTCCCCTAGAACATCGTCCATGGTAAACAAGCCCTTTTTGTCGAGAACCCATTCGGCGGCAAGAAGAGCGCCCAAAGCGAACCCCGTCCGGTTCTTTGCCGTATGGATCAGCTCAATCTGGTCGGCGTCGGATTCAAAAACAACGCGATGCGTTCCCACCACGGTTCCAATGCGCTTGGAAGCAATGTGCAAATGATGCGGCTCGATTTTCCGCTCAGGCGGCGTGCTGATGATCTCTGTCTTTCGCTTTACAGTGTCAAGCAACGTGCGCGCGAGTGTCAGTGCAGTGCCGCTCGGACTATCGAGCTTCTGAGTATGGTGCGTTTCGTCGATGGAAACATCGTACTCGGCAAACTTATTGAACGCCTTCCCCGCGTGTTGAAGGACGTGCCGGAAAATGTTTACGCCTATGGAGAAATTCGAAGCGTAAACGAGTCCTATCTTATGATGTTCGACTATTTTTCGGACGTGTTCCAGTTCGTTATGCCAACCGGTTGTGCCGACGACGAGGTGTTTTTTCTTAGCTGCCCATTCTTCGATATGTTTCAGGACGGTTGGGGGCGTCGCGAAATGAACTGCTACGTCTATGCTGGCAAGCTGGTCATCGGAAATAGCCGTCGATTGTGAGTTAAGCTTCGCGACGATATTCATGTTGCGTTCTTTTGCCAGCCGCTCGATTTCCTTGCCCATTTTGCCATAGCCTATCAGAGCGACATTCATTACGCTGCTCCGACGCTTTCAAAAAGCTCCATTTCCGGCACAGGCTCAAAGAATTCAGCATGAAGCCGTTTGACCGCTTCATTAGCATCAGCTTCATTAATAACCAAACTCATGTTGATCTCAGAAGCGCCTTGGGAAATCATCATCGCGTTGATATTGCCTAAGGCGTGGAAAATCCGGTCGGCAACACCTGCCGTCGAGTGCATTTGCTCGCCGACAATGCAGACGATGGCCTTGCGGTCGTACACGGTGACTTCGGCGAATTCCTCAAGGTCGGTCACCACTCGCTCTAAACGCGCTGTGTTATCAATCGTGAGTGACACGGCGACTTCAGAAGTACTCACCAGGTCGACAGGCGTCTTGTGCTTACTGAAGATGAAAAAAATCGACTCGAGAAAGCCGTAAGCCATCAGCATGCGCGTTGATTGGATGTTGATAACCGTGATGCCCTTTTTGGATGCGATGGCTTTGACCGCGACGTTCGACTTTGGCGGGTTGGCGACGATTTGCGTACCGCTCGAGTTGGGCCGTTTTGAGTTCAGCACCACAACAGGGATATTCTTTTTAACAGCCGGCAGTATGGTGCTGGGATGCAGAACCTTTGCGCCAAAATATGCCAACTCGGACGCCTCGCGGAAGGATAGGATTTTTAGTTTTTTTGCCGCAGGTGCGATGCGCGGGTCAGCGGTCAACACGCCATCCACATCAGTCCAGATTTGAATCTCCTCAGTATTTAACACCGACCCCAAAATTGCTGCTGTGTAATCCGACCCGCCACGTCCCAATGTTGACGTGATGCCTTTTGTTGTCGAGCCGATGAACCCCTGCGTGACGATAATTTTTTTGTCGTCGATCAAGGGCTGTATGGTCGCCTTCGCTTTTTCTTCGATATGATTGAAGAGGGGGGTTGCCGATGCGAAATGGTCGTCCGTTATAATGATAGACCGCGCGTCCACGAGTACTGCTGGCAAGCCGCGCTCCTTCATTCCCTCAGTGAGAATGAATGAGGAGAGACGCTCGCCGACGGATGCGATGGCATCCAACGAACGCTTCGTCAGCTCACCCAGCACGGCAATGCTTTGACACAAATGCTTCAATTCGTCGATCCTGCGGCGGGTTTCGAGCAGTAACTGTTGGACGGTTGAGCGAGTATCAATCAGATTCTCAAGTACCAGGATATGCCGCTCGTACAAATCGTTAAGACTGTTAATGGCCTCCTCAATTTTTCCATCAACAGCGAGCTCAGCGGCGCTTAACAGAGTATTGGTTGCTCCGGAGATTGCCGAGACAACGACAAGGGGAGTTCTACCGCGCTCTTGTGTGACAATGTCGATCACATTTTTCATAGCGCGCGCGTCTTCGACAGACGTGCCGCCGAATTTCATCACGATCATACAGGAATCTCTGTGGCGGAATGTTCTTTAAATGTATTGAGCGCCTCGGGGCCTTTCCCCGATGCGTTAAACGCCGCGACTGTGTTGGCAAAGCGGGCAGCTTGCAGCGCGTCGTGCGATTTTACAACATGGAAAAGAAACGCCGCGCCGTACACATCCCCGCAGCCAGTCGGGTCGATTGTTCCGGTCGCGGTGATACCCGCGATGTCGTGTCTCGTCAATTTTTTGTTGTTTTGATGCACGAACGTAGCTCCCCGTGCACCGCGTGTAATCAAGAGGGATTGAACCATGAGCGGCATCAGTTGATTGATAAGCGTAGGCTCATCGTAGTGCTCTGTTGTTAATCCATTCGCTTCCTCTTCGCTCATTTGGATAGAATTGACGAAGAAACACCATCGTCGCCAATCTTGCAGCGGACGGCGATAGCGCTTGGCTTGTCCATCGATGCCGAGCGTTAAGGAATGGAAATCAAAGTGTATCGGCGTTTGTTTTTCGCGTACTTCCATTCTAATACGGTCGAGGGTCTCTAAGGTAACGTCAAACCCCGATACCATGTTGATGAGTAAGGCGTTTGTGTTGAGGAATGGCTTAATCCGCTCCCACGGTATTGCCGGCGATATGTGTTTCGAACATTCGGTCCGGCCTTGCCCACCTTCATAATAAAACAGTATGACGCGGTTTGTAGGACTATCAATACGATAAATTCCCTCTGTATTGATATTGGGGTACTGCCGAAGAAACTTCATCGTCTTGTCGTATTCATCTTGTCCGACAGGAAAGATCGGGTAAATTGTATCGCTCCCGGACATCAGATTTGCCAGCGTGGTAAGCGAATACATAATTCCGCCGAACATCTCCTGCGTTTCCTTCCCCTCGGCAGAGTGATGTTCGTCAATGCACAAATGGCCTATGACGGTAATGGTCATTGGTACTCTGTTATAAGTTTCTTGTGAATCGAATGAGAGGATTCCGATGAGAATGACTTACCTGCAGCTCACCGCTCGTTTACATTCTCCTGGTCGGACCCAAATCGGTCAATTCTTTTTCGTTGATGCGCCACAACCCCTGACAGGGGAAGTTATTCTCATAGAGTGGCTTGCTGAGCACAACGGAATCAACCCCAAATTTTTCCAACTCCTGCAGACGAATAAGGTCTCGATAGTTGTAGGCGCAGTCTTTAGCAGTGACCCGCACACCACTTTGTGTCGCAATCTCTTTCAGCGTGTCATAGTATTCCTGCGTCAACTCCTCGCGTGGCGGATTGAGTTCTGAATACAGTACACGGCAAACACCCAGCTTCTTCATACTATTGGTTAACTGAAGCGGTGTGATGTCCGTTGGTTTTGTGCCCCCTGCGAGCTGTACCAATCCGTTCCTAGCTTCGACACTAATAGCGACTTTTCTAGCGCCGAACTCTTTGATCAATTGCTCGACCAGTGCCGGGTTTTCTACGGATGCCGTCCCGATGACGACACGGTACACACCGATATCGAGCAACCGTTTTACTTCATCGTACGAACGCAACCCGCCGCCGACCTGCACAGGGATATCGACGGCCTCAACAAGGCGCTTGAGTACATCAAAATGCCTCACGACTCCATCGGCAACGCCATCGCGGTCTACTACGTGCAAAGTTTTCGCGTTCTCACCGCGCCAAAGGACTGCCATTTGGACGGGGTCAACGGAATATGACCTTTTAGATCCGCGCTCCCCGCGCACGAGGAAAATACAGGCTTCTCTGCTTATTTCTATTGTCGGAAAGATGAGCAACATACGATATGCCTACATATCTTACTACCATAATGCTGAAATTTTGAGAGAGATTCAAGGAAAGGGACAAGTACTATGGGGAGTGATGAGGTGGATTACTTACGGCTGTGAAGTCAACCGATAATGTCCTGTATTTTTTGTACTACTTCGTTCATCACGTAAGGCTTTTGTACGAAATCGACCGCGCCTGCACTCACCATCTCTTCCCGTAGCTTCGGGTCGAAGAAGCCGCTCGCGAGAATGGCTTTCACGTTTGGATTCAGCTCTTTCATCTGGAGAAATGCCTCCCAGCCGCCGAGGTTGGGGAGGCCCATATCCGAGAGCACAACTGCAATATTGTCTTTGTGGAGCGTATACTGCTCGACTGCGCGGACTCCGTCTTCCGCTCTCAAGACTGCATAACCGTAATCTTCGAGCACGCTGGAGACAAGGTCGAGCAGCATTTCGTCATCTTCTACGACGAGAATTGTTCGCTGTTTTCCGAAATGAAGTTGTTTGTTCTCTGCTTCCATGGGATTAACAGTGGATTGTTGACAAATGCGCCAGAATACTTCTTTTATACTTTTGAGTCGATGACGTCCCTCACGCGGCGGAGTATTTCATCGGTATCATACGGCTTTTGAATAAATGCTTTCGCGCGGGCTTTGTTGAGATCTGCCTTGATATTCGGGTCCAGGTACCCACTTGCGAAAATGACTTTTACGTGAGGATTAATCGAGACCATTTCCAACGATGATTCCAGCCCGCCAAGACGGGGTAGGCCAAGGTCGGTGATCACAGCGGCTATTGCCTGGTGGTGCTCTCTGAAGACGTCGACTGCTTCAACTCCATCTCGCGCCATCAATACGGTATAGCCTTTTGTTTCCAGAGTGCTCTTGATCAAGTCGAGCAGCATATCTTCATCTTCGACCACAAGTATTGTTTCGCTGCCGCCGGGGATATTTGCGGTGCGTTGCGCTTTTGCAGCAGTGCGCTCGACCTCCCCCTGTGGATTGGGTAAATAAATCCTGAACGTTGTGCCGCGTCCTGGTTCGCTGTACACGTCGATGAAGCCTCGGTGGCTATCAACGATGCCGTACACGACTGCCAGCCCAAGTCCGGTACCGGCGCCACGCCGCTTCGTTGTAAAGAACGGCTCGAATATTCTATTCAGCGTTGCTTCATCCATACCGGATCCCGTATCCGAGACGCTGATGCACACGTAACTGTCTTCATGTGCTTTGGAATTTCTTTGCCTCAAGCTTGATCCATCTCTCAGTTGTGTCGTGATGAGGAGTTGGCCGCCTTGTGGCATAGCGTCCTTCGCGTTCAGGCACAAATTCAGTAAAGACTGGTGGAGTTGGTTGCTGTCCGCAACAATTGTCGGCAGATTCTGTGCGAGGTCAACTGTGAGAGTGATTGTCTTGGGGAATGTTTCGTTGACGATGCGAGCGATTTCATCTATGACAGAATTGATATTGACAGACTCGAGGGCAACGTCGGTCTGGCGAGCAAACGTGAGCAGCTGGCGGACAAGACCCGTGCCGCGCTCGGTGGCTTTCGTAATGGCGGTAATAGACTGCTCGATGCGCTCAACATTAGATTTATCCCGCGCAAGCCGTGAGATATACCCGAGGATGATGCCGAGTATATTATTGAAATCGTGAGCGATGCCGCCGGCAAGTGTTCCGATGCTTTGTAACTTTTGCGCCTGGCGCAGTTGCTCTTCAAGTCGCTTTCGCTCGGTGATATCGCGGATGATGCCACGGTACGCGATGATTTTTCCGTCGTCGTCGTCGTGCACGGCGGTTGCCGTCTCAAGTACCACAAGTTTCTCTCCGTCTTTTCTTCTGAGCGTGAGCTCGAAATCGCGGACAAACCCACGCTGCTCGATTATTCGATGGAAGGTTCTACGGTCATTCTGGTTGAAATAGAGCTCGTTTGCAATATCGACATGCATCATTTCTTCTTTTGATGAGAACCCAAAGAGGTCAACACCTGCCGGGTTGATATCGACGAACCGCCCATCAACCGAGCTGATAAACACCACGTCTTTTGACTCTTCGAACAACGCGCGGTACTTTTCTTCGGATTCGCGCACAGCTTTTTCTGCCTGTAGCCGCGTGGTGATATCGCGAAAGCTCCACACGCGCCCGACGAGTTTACCCTCGGTTCGCTGAGGGATGGAGTAGCGTTCGAAGACTCTACCGTCTTTGAATTCGACAATGTCGAAGCTTTCACCGTCGGGTTTCGCCTCGAGCTCACGTTTAACAGCTAGGAATGTTTCCGGGTCCTTGAGCTGGTCCAAAGCAGAAGCCAGCGCGCCGTCGTCGCTGCGATCGAGGACTTCTTGAGGAATTCTCCAGAGTTGCGAGAAACGTTGGTTGAACGTTACGGTTTTTCCATTGAGGTCGACAAGCAGAATGCCGTCTGCGGTCGATTCCAGTGTGCTTTGTAAGAGGGAGAGCATTTGCTTTAAACCCTCTTCAGCATTACGGCGTTCCGTAACATCACGAAGGATGCCCTGGACAGCAGTGCCCCCTTTGTAGGAGATGTAGGAGACCGATGCTTCGACCGGAATCAGCCTTCCGTCACGCGAACGAGCGAGAAATTCGTACCGGAGAGGCGGTTCTTGCCCGCGTCCCACCATCCGTTGACGCTCCTCGATGAGCGGGATGCTTTCGGGCGCCACAAGGTCGAGGAAATTGAATTCTGGGGAGCGTACTTCCTCGGCTGAAACGCCGAAAAGATCCATAAATTTCTTGTTGACCACCTCAAATTTTTTGTCGTACAATAAGTAGATGGCGTCGTTTGATTGTTCGATCAGGATGCGATATTTGCGCTCGGATTCCTTAACGGCAAGCTCGGCTAATTTCTGTTCGGTTATGTTTTCGACAATCCGGAGACAATACAATGGCTTTCCGTTATCATCGCGTATTAAAGAGGAAGTGACGTTACTCCAGATTGTTTCTCCGCTCTTCGCAAAATATCGATTTTGAACCAGGAAACTCGGCAGCTCTCCCCGGAATAACTTTTGGGTCAATTCTAGATCGAGTTTCAAATCCTCAGGGTGTGTAACATCTTTCAACGCCAGCGAGGTAAATTCGTGTTTTGAATAGCCCGATGCCTTGCAAAGCGCGTCGTTAACGCTAATGATCTCTAAGTTTGTGTTAATGAGTGCGATACCGGTAGGGTTTTCTTCAAAGATTTTTCGGAACCGTTCCTCACTTTCCTGCAACGCGCGCTCGGCCCGTTTGCGTTCTGTAATATCGGTCAGTGTGCCCTCGTAATACAATATCTCGCCGCGGTCATTTCGAAGGCAGCGTGAGTTCTCAAGGACGGTGATAATTTCACCGTCTTTACGCCGCAGGACAAGCTCCGCATTGCGGAGCTCTCCCGTAGAATCCAAGGTGCGCTTGAATTGCTCTCGCTGTGACGGGTGGACGTAGAACTTGGCAGAGTTGCCGACTGACCGTAGCTCATCTTCAGAATCATACCCCAAAATTCGAACGAGAGCGGGATTGGCTGCAAGAATTCCGCCGTCCGGCGTGCTCTGGTAAACTCCATCGGGCACGTTTTCGAACAGCCCGCGGAATTTCTTTTCGGACGAGCGCAACGCTTCCGCGGCGTGCTTTTGCTCTGTAATATCTTGGACAACGCCAATCATGGCGACAGCTGTTCCCGCTGCATTGCGTGAAATCTCAGCCTGCTCGAAGACCCAGCGCTCTGTAGCGTCAGGCAAGATGATTCTGTGCTCGATGGCGTACCGTTCCCCGGTTTTCATTGCCAGCTCCGACGCCGCGCGAATCTCAGCACGGTCATCCGGATGGACGCTGGCGAAAAATTTTTCGTTCGTAGGAATAAATGTCGAAGGGTCTTGCCCGAAAATCCGGTACACCTGCTCAGACCATTCAAGTGTATTCTTTTCGATATTGACGTACCAGCTTCCCATTTTCCCTACTTGTTGGGCGCGACGGAGCTGGTCTTCGCTTTTGCGCAGGGCTTCTTCGGCTATTTTTCGCTCTGTGATATTTGTGTGGAGTCCGATTGAACCGACCACCTTCCCGTTATGGTCGTACACGGGTGTACCGTTGATCCGTACCCAAACTCGTTCACCCGATTTCCTAATTAACTGTACTTCATACTGGCTGGAAATTCCTTCCTGGCGCAGTTTGAGTTTCGGGAGGATGATATTCCTGCCGGCCTCGTCTGTCAGGATATCGGTGGCTACTTTGCCCAACAGCTCTTCCGGCAAGTATCCCACTAAGTCACATAATTGCTTGTTGACGAAGAGGATCACGTTATCGGGCGTCACCTGCATCAAACCGTCATTCATTTGTTCAATGAGCTGACGGTACTTCGATTCGCTCAATCGAAATGCTTCTTCAGCACGCTTGCGCTCGGTAATGTCCCGTTGTGTGCCCCAAATATGCAGTAGATGGTTGTTTTCAACAGTGCCGACGAGGTTGTTCAAAAAGTATTTTGGTTTTCCATGTTTATCCAGTTCATGTGACTCGGCATCGACGAGCCTGTACTGTGCACGAATGAAAGAGCGAAGGTACTCTATATTATGCGGGTCACTGCGGGGGAGAAGATCTTCTGTCGGTTTGCCGATGAGGTCCTGCGAGCTGGAATAACCGTACATCTGCGCCATCGCCAGGTTGCATTCGGAATGGAAGCCGTACTTATAGATATAGTCGATTTGCTCTTCTTCGGACAGGTCGGTAGGCATTGGCTTTCGAAATTCAAACCGGTAGATACCTTCGGTGCTTTGTGAGATGAAAGCGCGGTAACGCTCGTCGCTTTTCCGAACGGCTTCTTCAATCCGTTTTTGTTCTGAAATGTCGCTGATGACCCCAATCGCTCCAATGATGACACCCTGCGTATTCCGATGAGGGGCGTAGGTGCAAATGGCCCAGCAACTTTTTCCAGTTTTTGGGAAAAAGAGAAAAACATCTTCTGCCTTTGTTGTCTCTCCTGTAAGAGAACGGAGAAGCAGTTCGTACAAACCCTGATCGCGCAGACCGGGGAAGACATCCCCGGCGCGCTGTCCTCTCGCCTCTTGTGCTGTTATGCCCGTAAGTCTCTCCATAAACGCGTTCCATACCACATGGCGCATCTCAGTATCGTAGACGACAATCCCTTGTCCGGCTGTTGAGATAATCCGCTCGTTAAAATGCAGAGCGTCGCGAAGCGCGTATTCGGTCTTTTTTCGTTCAGAGATATCCCGTACCACCACTTGCGCTCCCGGTTTCCCGTTATACATCATTGGGAAGGAGGTTACCTCGACGTCGATAACAGTGTTATCCAACCGGATGAATTTTTCTTCCATCGGAGGCACCGACTTCCACTCTTTAAACATCTGTTCAAATCGTTCTTTGACGGACTCATGATAATCGGGATGCACGACACTCAACACAGGTTTACCGATTAGCTCGGTCGCTGCCTGGGCACGCATGAGGCTCACGGCAGCGTTATTGACGAATACGATTTTCCCTTCACTATGCACAGCGATCGCTTCCGGGGAATGCTCAACGAGCAGGCGATAGCGTTCTTCGCTTTCGCGTAGTGCTGATTCTGCTTTTTTCCTTTGTGTAATGTCGAATAGATAGACGTCTATTCCTGTATCAGCGGGCTGGACGTGAATTTCGAACCATGTATTGAGTGGGGGGTAGTAATCTTCGAACTGTGCCGGTTGTTTATCGACAAGCACCTTGCGGAAAATTTTATAGCCTTTAAGCTCGACAGCCTCCGGGAATTCCTTCCAGATATCCTTCCCTAACAATGACGAGCTTTTCTTCTTGAGTCTTGTCAGAAAATCTTCAGCCTTGGGGCTCAGGTAGGTAAAACGCCATTTTGTATCGAGCGAGAATGAGGCATCAGTGAGGTTATTCAGTAGATGGGCAAACTGTTGAGGCGGAAGTACACGGGTGGGCTTAGGTGGCCTGGGTGTTCGTTTGCGCGTTTTGCTCTGCTTTCGTTTGGACATACGAGAGGAATCGGGTAACGGGTACGAAATTCATGAGACGAAATGCCAACCTGTCCCTGCTACCAAGCATAATGCCTCCCAAGCAAAATTCTGCACAGAGCATACGTCACACAACGCGGGAGACGGCTGCCGTCCTTATTCCGCTAAGACGCTGACTGTTGCTCGCCCCCCAGGCATAACACAGACGCATCAATGTGTGATAATTTTTAAACTTTCGCAAGAACGAAAGTGAAGATGTAGGAATTGTCTTACTGGCGGGAATTCATTCGCTTACGGCGGTTGCGGAGGTAGTCCACGAAAATAAACTTACCGAGATTATTCAGGGAGGAATAATACGCCCGCCCCTGATTCGCTTTGGTAAAATCCTCCACATAATTAATCAGGTAGGGGTCTTGGGCGACCATAAAGGTGCTGACGACGATTTTTTCGCGCCTGCATTGCACCGCCTCGTCGAGCGTTTTGTTGACAATGCGCGGGTCGAGCCCGAAGGAATTCTTGTACAGACGCCCGGCGTCGTCAAAGATCGCCGAGGGCTTACCGTCTGTGACCATGAAGATTTGTTTATTGACGTTGCCCCGGCGGCGCAGCAGGCTGCGTGCGAGCTGAAGCCCCGCACGGGTATTGGTGTGGTAGGGACCGACATTTAGAAATGGGAGCTCGCTCATGCTGACCACTTTTGCATCGTCTCCGAAGACGACGAGTGAAAGGTAGTCTTTCGGGAATTTAGTGCTGATCAATTCGGATAATGCCAGAGCGACCTGCTTTGCGGGTGTAATCCTGTCTTCACCGTACAGGATCATGCTGTGGCTGATATCGACCATGAGCACCGTAGCGCAAGTTGTCATGTGCTCCGTCTCGTACACTTCCAGGTCTTCCTCCTTCAAGGAAAAATCGTCAATGCCGTCTCGTTTGAACGAATTTGTGAGTGTTGAAGTGAGGTCGAGGTCTGTCGGCTGGTCGCCGAAGCTCCATTTTTTCGTCTCACTTAAACGGTCAACGCCCTTGCCCGTGTAAGGTGTTTCGTGGCTGCCGCTGGGAGCTTTCTTGAGTGAAGTGAATATTTCGCGCAGAGCATCCTGACGAATCCGTTGAACGCCCTTCGTCGTCAGCACGAACATGTCTTTCGCTTCTTCGATGATGCCCATTTCTTTGAGCTTTTCGATCAGGTCGTCGAGCGTCATGTTTTCATCGAACAAGCCGTACTGCTTGGCAACCTCGCGGAGCCATTCGAGCGCTTCGTTCACATCGCCGCTCGTTTTGACGAGGAGATAACTAAAGAGCGACGTCAGCGATTGCAATCGCTGCTCGTCGGTCATCGATTGTGGTGTCCATTGGCTGTAGCGAATTCGCATGAGTTAAAATTCTTCTTCTATGCTTTTTCCTCTTCCGGAAAAGATACTTCCCACCATATCCTTATATGATGTCACGTGGTCGACTTCGTCTTTAGCAAGTTTTGAGCTTTGGTGTAAACCATCCAAAACGAATTCCATAGCAGAAGCAAACTCGTACGAGTTGCTTTCGGGGATGTTCATATGCCTCTTGGTAGTTTCCCGCAGTCCCTTCACACGATCAAGTTCTCGTAAATATGCTTCGAGCGGCATATCGTCCGCAATTTCGACTCGATTGCCGGCTTCGAACCACCGTACGATAATAGCGTACTCGGAATCATCATGTTGTCTGCTTTCCGCTGTTTGTTTTGTACGTCGTTGGAGTGGGTCCGGGAAATAATTCTTAAACACTTCCTTGACCGCCTTCCCAATGAGCGCTTTACTGACTTTGACCGGGCCCTCTTGCTCCCCTTCGAAAACCAACTCGACCTTGCCAGTCATGCCCGGCAAGGCGTGGGGTAGGTCGCAAATACGCGGGACTACAAACAAATCATTAAGGAGAATAGCGCGTCGTTCCGCATTGCTGACTAAATTCTCTATTGCGGAAATCGTAAAGCGCGCGCTCACGCCAGATTTTTGATCGACGAACTCACTTTTGCGCGCCTCAAAAGCTATTTGCTCGACGATCTCACGGAAGTACTTCGGTATTTTCATCTCGCGCCCGTTACGTTGTAACCATGCTTCCTGTTCGGTGATGGCAATGGCGTCTTGTAGTGTCCGCGGGTAATGCGTAATAATCTGGGAGTCGATGCGGTCTTTCAACGGCGTGATGAGGTTACCGCGGTTCGTGTAGTCCTCTGGGTTTGCTGTAAAGACGATCATCACATCCAGCGGGATCCGGATGTTGAAACCGCGAATCTGAATATCCTTTTCCTCCATAATATTGAAAAGCCCCACTTGTATGCGCGGCTGGAGGTCGGGCAATTCGTTGATGGCAAAGATGCCGCGGTTGGTGCGCGGGATGATGCCGAAATGGATTGCGCCTTCATGTGCGTAGTGCAACCGTTGAGTTGCCGCCTTGATAGGGTCAATATCTCCGATGAGGTCAGCTATCGTGACGTCCGGAGTAGCGAGCTTTTCCGAGAAGCGCGCATCGCGGTGCAGCCATTCAATTTCCACCTCATCACCGGATTGTTTGACGAGTTCCGTGCAGCGTCTGCAAACCGGCTTAAAAGGATTATCGTTAATTTCGCAGCCCTTGATCACTGAGACATATTCGTCAAGGAATGTCGGCAGCAGGCGGACAATACGGGACTTTGCTTGTCCTCTTAATCCCAGTAATAGAACATCGTGCTTTGCAAGAATGGCGTTGACGAGCGCCGGAAGAACGGTATGGTCGTAACCGACGATGCCAGGCAGCAGCGGTCCGCCAGCTTGTAGCTTTCGGATGAGGTTGTTACGCACCTCATCTTTTACGGATTGGACTTGGTATCCGCTCTTACGAAGCTCGCCGATTGTGGATGCGTGTTTCATAGTTGTTACGTCCTCGAAGGCAATATAAAAGGCTTCGGTGCAAAATGCAATGATGCCGAAATAGTGAAATTGTTATTTCGAAGTATAAGCTCTCTACGTAATGAGTGATACATGCTATACAAGTTAAATCAAAAAAGATACGATGCAGTTTGTTGAGTGGGACAGGCATTCTTGCCTGTCCGCCGAAAAGGTTAGCCAAGCCAAAGGGATGGTAATGCCAAATGTCCGGCCTACCCAAATTAACGCGCCACCATTGTTGAAAGTCCTTCAATTAAATGCTACCTTTTGATTCAATGGAGGTACCTTCTAAAACAAAATCGATTTGGCTTTGGGGACATTGTCCTAGCCACGCCGCTGTTGCGAGTGCTCCGTGAGAAATTTCCCCAAAGCCAAATCGATTTTGTGACCCGGACGGAATATGCCGAACTTGTGAAAAACAACCACAACTTGAACCTCGTTCATCAGTATGACGTCCGTGAGGGGCTTCAAGGGCTTCGAGAGCTCAAGCGCAAGCTCAAAGCCGAACGCTACGACCTCGTGGTGGATATCCACGGAAGCCTCCGAAGCCGTTACCTGACGGCGGGAATAGGTGCCCAGGAGGTGCTTAGTATTGACAAACGAAAGCAAGAACGGTTTGTGCTTGTAAAATTCAAGCAGAACCTTTATAAAAATGTTGTCCCGGTGTCTGACCGCTATATCGAGTCGTTGAATGTCTTCGGTATTCGCCCGGACGGGAAGGGTCCTGAGCTCCATATACCGGATGAAATCCTGTTTGGTGTTTCGGGTAAAATCGCTACCTTGCGGTTGAGCAGGTTTGAAAAAACAATCGGGTTGTGCCCGGGTTCCCGGCACTTTACCAAACGGTGGCCATGGGAACGATTTGCTGAGTTAGGCGTTCGATTAGTGCGGGACCACGATGCGAAAATCCTGATTTTTGGCAGTCCTCAGGAACAAGAGTATAACCTTCGCATCGCCGACACCATTGTAGAAGGCACAAATGCCGAACGAGTGACTGATTTTACCGGTCAGCTCTCTTTGCTTGAGACAGCCGCGGCGATGGAATTTTGCGACGTTATTGTCTCGAATGACTCCGGGCTTATGCATATTGCATCAGCGATGCATAAAAAGCTCGTTGCCATTTTCGGTTCGACCGTTCGGGAGTTCGGCTTTTTTCCGCGCGGAATTGACGTTGTCGTTGTCGAGCGCGAAGGGCTGTATTGCCGGCCGTGCTCGCACATCGGGAAGCCGAGCTGCCCGGAAGCGCACTTCCGTTGTATGAGAGAGATCGAAACCAGCGAAATTTTTTCAACCGTTCAAACATTGTTAGGACGGGTTGCACTGCAACAGAAATAATATGAGGAGCACGAGATGAAACGTTTGCGGAAACATTCTTTTGCCATATTTCAATTCGGGTTACTTGTTTTAGTGTTCGTGGTGATGGCGTTTGTCACCAGTGCTTGTGAAGAAGAAGACGGTGGCCCGACGGACCCGTCGTGCGGAAGTGGACAACTGACGTGGGATTCCAAGGCAGGTGTTTGCCGCGATGATGCGAACGGAAGCATCGTGCCATCCAGCTGCTGTGGTCAATAAGGAATTGAAAGGCGCAGCCAGTTTTCGTATATTGATAAGTGACCGACCCCGTAGCTCAATTGGATAGAGCAACAGCCTTCTAAGCTGTAGGTTGCGCGTTCGATTCGCGCCGGGGTCACAAATCGGCTCTCCCCGCGTTCATCTGAGAGATTCGGTTGTACCGCCCCTGAAGTGAAATGGCACCTTCTCAGAACTCTGCATGCTCAAACAATATCTTATTGCCATCCTTGTTGTTGCTGCCCTCGCGGTGCTCTCTGTGCTCCTGTCTCCCGTTACTTCAACGCTGGAGCAACAGGCGCTCGACCTCAAGTATGCCCTACGGGGTGAGATCGAAGCCGATACCAATGTCGTCATACTATATTTCGATAACGATGATATCGCAGCACTAGGCGGCGGCAGCCTGAGGCGGAATTACTATGCCCTCGTCGTTGACGTGCTGACATTTGTAGGCGCCTCGGCGATAGGTATCGACGCTCACCTTGGCGAGCGGCAAGCGGAATATCCCGAATACGACGACCTCTTGGCTCGAAGGGTAGAGAGATCCGGCAGGGTTGTTCTCTCGTGTTATTTTCCCCAGCTTAATTCACAATCAATCACTCCGCGAAGTGACGAGTTGCCGCAACGCTTTCGTTATCCCGTTCTGATGCCGGGCGAAAGCCGGGAGCAACTTCAGTTGCCGCTCGCAGAGTTTCTTGTCCGCGCTGCCGGGGTTGGACACACAAATGTTGCCGAGGTCTCTGAAAACGATATTCCTCTGTTTATCGCCTGCAATGGCTTTTCCGTACCTGCATTTTCTGTTGAGTTGTTGCGTGTCCATCAGCATTCTGAACCTTCTCATATCCAAGTTGCCGGAAATAAGCTGACGTTCGGCGACCATTCCACAGTTCGCATTCCGTTCAAGGAAGGTGGAAGGACTTCGGTGATGTTCCCAGGCACACTTGCGTCCTTCAAAGCCTACCGATGTGTAGAAGTTCTCAGGGCGTTTGAGAGGCAGCGAAAGGGCTTGACGTCGCGGTTGGACGTCGCGGCGCTAAAGGGTAAGATTGTTCTCGTTGGGATCATCGGGGAAGGGCGGAGCAATTTCGTCGGGTCGCCGTTTACCTCATCGTATCCCTCGATTGCCGTCCAGGGTGCTGTCATCGATAATGCACTCAACAACCGTTTTCTTGTAGAGCCCGAGCCTCTCGTCAACTCCGGCATTGCGTTTGTTCTCGGGCTTATCGGTGTGCTGTTGACTCTCCGCGTCAGCGTGATGAAGGGAATCATTTCTACGCTGATTGTTTTTCTCGCCTACGCAAGCGCTTCGTATTTCATTTTTGAGCAATGGCACTATACTGTGCCATTGGTTCAACCTCTGTTTGTAGTGTTTTTCGCAGTGATTGTGGCTGTCGCCCTTGAGCACCGGATAGTGAAAAATAAGGTCGTTGTGCTGGAATCCGAAAAGGCACTTGTGGACTCCGAGCTTAGAGCCAAAGAGCTCAAAGTGCAGATGCTGGAACGCGAGCTCCTAGACAAAATCGATAATGCCAGCCAGCGAGATTCGCAGCTCACGATGCGCCTTGCCGAAGAAATCAATCGTTATAAAAAAGACATTAGTGTACTTTCGTCACGAGTAACAGACTTTGTAAAGTACGAGTTTGCCGAGCCCCGGCAGAAAGAAGGACCGGGCCTCTATGAAGAAATATTGTACGACCGTTCCGGGAAGATGTCGGAGGTCGTGAAACTCGTCGAAAAAATTGCTGCGAGCGACGCCAATGTGCTGATTCTCGGCGAAAGCGGGACCGGCAAGGAACTGGTCGCTCACGCAATCCATCACAGGAGCAAAAGGGTATCGAAACCGTTCGTTGCCATCAACTGCGGCGCCATACCCGAAACCCTCTTGGAAAGCGAGCTCTTCGGACACGAAAAGGGTGCATTTACAGGCGCCGTTCAGGAGAAGGCAGGGCGGTTTGAATATGCCGATGGTGGAACCATTTTTCTTGATGAAGTTGCCGAAACGAGCGAAGCATTTCAAGTTAAGCTTCTGCGTGTTGTTCAACACGGTGAGTTCGAGCGCGTCGGCTCCAGCGTTACGAAAGAAGTCAACGTCCGTATCCTCGCTGCCACCAATAAAGACGTCAAGAGTCTCTTGCGCGAAAAAGGCTTCCGGGAGGATCTCTACTACCGCCTGAATGTTTTTACCGTTCAGTTGCCGACGCTGCGCGAGCGCAAAAGTGATATCCCGTTGTTGGCGAAGTATTTCCTCAAGCGTACCGATGAAGCGCTCTCGGTTTCCTCAAGCGTGATGGATGCATTTTTGCAGTATTCGTGGCCCGGAAACGTCCGGGAACTGGAGAGCGCCGTCCAGCGCGCGGCGATTCTGGCAAAAGCCGACGACAGGACGCTCATTCGGCTCAAAGATATCCCCGAAGAAGTCGCTGCAGTACTACACGACAAAATTCAACTTGAAGACCAAATTCTTGAGCTGTTGCGCGAGAAGCGATTTTCACGCAGCTCGATTTCCGAAACGGCGCAAGAGTTAGGCGGTCTTCACCGCGGCACTGTGGCGGAATATTTCCGTGGCACGTGTTTCCGTTATTTTCTCGAAAGCGGGTGGGACGTTCCTCGTGCAGTTCGGTTGATCGCGAGTTCAGCCAACTCCGATTCGAACACCCGGGTTACAAGGAAGCTCATCGAGTATCTCCAAAATGCCGTGGAAGACTTGCCGACGGGAGTGGCATTTGAGGAAGTCCAACCGAACATTAAATCCAAGTATAAGAACCTGCCCCAGCGATATCACCCGGTGCTTAACGAGGTCATCAGAGCTTATTTACAAGGCAAGTGGAGTTTGGATTCCGTTGACCGATAGCCCTCACTCTGCGTAATAATTACGCTCTCTAACCCACGATTTTATCGTGTTGTACTGCAGGAATCTTGTCCATTCCGGCAGTACCAGCACCGAATTCCGGCAGTACAACCTACCTCCGTTATTTCTCCTTACCTGGTGATTTCCCCATAACTGTTTGTAAATAAAGTGTTTGAGCATTTTTGCATTGCTGCTGATTCATTTCTTACGGACGTGGCACGGGTTTGGATATGCCTACAACACCAATTGCTCTGCACCGTGTCGTTCAGTCTGATGCAGTGCTGCCATGAGAGAAATCTGATATCGAGAAACGAACCCTCATACAAGGGAGTCGATATGAGCGATAACATCTCCACAAAAACAAAACGGGATACCGTGCTGACACACGTTGACCACCGGAGGCCAAGTACCGTACAAAAAACGAATGTGCGCCTGGCAGCAGTGAAACGCGAACAGCATGTGGGTGATGTAAGCCAGAAGGAGCGACTGTACTTTGAGTATTGCCTCAAAAACGAGCCGTTGCTAAGCAATACGGTGGAGCTTCTTATCGACGGTGATGCTTACCCTAGTCATTACACCGGGAAGCCGGAGTTTCAACAAGAAAACTGGGCACACATCCGTTGGGGAAGAGTGACCAGGAATATAGGCGAAACAGTCAACTTAGTAAAAACCAGTCCGGATACGGTTGAAGCTACAGTTGTGACGACCATCGACGGGGCGATGAAAATTTCCGCTCCGTATCATATGAGCCGCAGGAAGCGCCATGCGGTCCTCTTTAAACCGTTCCAGGAAACGTGCACCAGAACCGTTGTGTTTCATCGCACGAATCACTCTCTAGATCCCGCGCAAGCTTGGAAGATGGCTTTTATTTCAGGGTGCCAGGGAGGAACGCATATCAATCCGGATACAGCGATTACCGCACTACGATTGACCGTTGGGGGAGGGTCGATCGACATGCATTCAGCGTTCCGGCATTCTTTCATTCTCAATGGCAACAAAGCGATGACGCCCCACCTGAGGGCGGCACAGGAATTCGGAATAGAGGTGAAACTCTGTTCTAAAGAGATAGAGCAGAATATGGTTGTTGCCCGTCTAATGGCAGACGAGGTTACCGTATCGCGGATGCAGCTTGGGCTGCGTGGTGATTGCCGCGAGGGTTCTACCTTTTGCCAGGAATACGCCGGCAAGATACAAGCGGGAGTAAAGCCCGGCGTCCAGAGAGTGGTGGTTGAAGCAGTTTCTCGATCCTCGTTATATGAGCCTGGTGTTCGTATGACGTCGAATTTTTGGATATTTCCGATTGTAATCTTATAACTGTTCCCCAGTTGATAATTCTGAAAAAACGGAGTATACTATTTCACCTGAGTTATGTTATATTCGCGATAACCGCTCCAAAGAAGGAGAGCGAATATGAAACGAAGATTGGCCGCATTTGTTGTGGCACTGGCGTTTGGGTCTCACTGTTCACTGGCGGCAGATGACGCTGTTGTCAAAGAGGTGCGTGGCGCCGTTGAAGTACGACGTGGAGTTTCCGAAGAATGGAATATTCTGCAGGCGGGTGAATACCTGCGCCCGGAGGACACAATCCGCACCGGGAAGAACTCTGCCGCGCGCATTCTCGTTGAAGGCAGGCAAATTCGCATTCCAGCGCAGACAATTGTCGATGTGTCCGATTTCCGCAACATTGGACTGGAAGAGTTTTTATTAAGGCTTGCGATGGAAAACATTCTCTCCCTCCCGCAACGAGAGGAAAGTTCGGTCTCTATTGTGCCTGCAGCCGAGGCTGCCGAGCCGCTAGAGGAGCCTGAGTTGCCCGAAACGCCACAAGCGCCCGTTATGGAAGAAAATGAGCCTTCGGGGACAGAACAGGCAGAGGCCAATGAGGGCGCGATGTTGCTCCAGGGTGCAAAATTGTTATACGATAATGCATTTTATGCCACTTCAATCCTGCAAACGAAGGAAACATTCCGTCTGTACCCTGCGTTGCAGTTCGATATTAACGCCCGCATGAGGGTTGCTTACGCTTTTGAGTCGATGAGGTTGCTAAACGAAGCGCTCACGGTGTATTCCGGACTGCTCGGCGAACAATTGCCGACGCAAGAGCGAGCAGCAGTGCAAGGGGCCATCGAACGGATCCGAAATTTGCAAAACCAGCATTAAGTACGGCATTCTTCCACTTTCCACAATCCGCCAAAGCCCAAACGGGGTTTCTTCTTGCTATTCCCTCCATTTTGCTCTACCTTTCTCGCGTTGTGCATAACGCTAAGTTCACGTACCATTCCTGAAGAACTCCGCACTTGAGTAACGACAGTATTCTTCGAACGCATAACCTCAGCAAGCAGTACAAAAAACGTTGGGCTGTCAAGAACCTCAACCTTGAAGTCCATCGCGGCGATGTCTTCGGTTTCCTCGGTCCCAACGGTGCGGGCAAAAGCACAACCATCCGCATGTTGCTGTCGCTTATCAAGCCTGCCACGGGAGAGGTCGAGCTGTTCGGTCACAGACTTCATACCGACCGCGCGCGCGCGCTGCGTTCCGTCGGGGGGATAGTCGAAAAGCCGGACTTCTATCTGTATCTTTCTGCCCGCAAGAATCTAGAACTCATCGGCGCTCTCAACGGCGGGACAACCAAGGCGCGGATACAAGAAGTACTTGGGCTTGTCGGGTTGAAGGACAGGGGGTCCGATAAAGTAAAAACGTATTCGCACGGCATGAAGCAGCGCCTGGGTATTGCACAGGCATTGTTGTCAGACCCCGAGCTTGTGATTCTCGACGAGCCGACAAACGGGCTAGACCCGCAAGGAATGAAGGAAGTCCGCCAGTTGATCCAGCACCTCTCGCAAGACCGCAAGAAAACGATTTTCCTCTCATCGCATCTTCTCAACGAAATCGAGCTGGTTGCCACGCGCATGGCAATTATTAACCGCGGCGAGCTGGTGGTGCAGGGCAGCGTGCAAGAGCTTCTCGCCAAAGGCGACAATTATGTAGTTATTGAAGGCTCGCCGGCTACGAGCATCCGGAAAGTGTTAAAAAGCCAGCGGCGTATCGTTCAGCGCTTCACGGAGCGGGGTGGAGCGTTTGAAGTTAGGATGGACTTCAAGAATATTCCCGCGCTGAACGTTGCTCTCGTGCGCGGCGAAGTAAAAGTAGGTGCATTGATTCCGAAGCGTTCGCTTGAGCAATATTTTTTGTCGCTTACGGACGGTCAGACCAGCGACCGTTGAGATTTCCGATTGAATCCACATGGGTAAACTCCTTTACTACGAACTGATCAAGACGTTTTTCAAGAAGCGGACATACATTGGCTTCCTGATTGCAGCAATTATTGTTCCGCTGGTAGAGGTTGCGATCAAGTTCGAGGGCGACCGCTTTTTGCAGGTTGCGACGCGCCGCTTGCAGGAAGACTTTTTCTTTATTGGAAACCTGTTTAACGGCTGGTTTGTCTCGTACCAGATCATGAACGCCTTGTGGGTGCACGTCCCGCTGCTCATCTCCTTTGTCGCAGGCGACCTGCTTGCGGGTGAAGCGACCGCCGGTACATACCGCTTGCTCTTGATTCGACCGGTTTCCCGAACCCGCATTTTTCTCGCCAAGCTGGGAGCGACCGTGTTATACACTTTTTCGTTTGTATCGTTCCTCGGTGTGCTCAGCGTGGGTTTAGCGCTCGCATTGCTGGACAGCGGGGACATGATCGTCATCGAAAACGGCATTCTCATTCTCGAAGAATCTTCCGTTGCATGGCGTTTTTTAGTGGCGTTTCTTCTTGCGGTGTGGCCGATGTTAACGATAGCGTCCATTGCGCTGTTGTTTTCGTCGTTTGTTGATAATGCCATCGGTCCCATCGTTGCAACCATGGGCGTGCTAATCGTGTTCCTGGTTCTCACCGTGTTGCCGCTCGAGGCTTTTGATTCGATTCGCGATGGATTTTTTACCAAGCACATGGTTCTGTGGCAGAAGGTGTTTGCCGACCCGATCCCGTGGGATGATATTCAGCACAGCGCAATCGTACTAGGAATTTATACCGTTGTTTCATGCATTTCGGCTTGGGTGATTTTTGTGAAACGGGATATTTTGTCATAGTAAAATTCGGTAGGCGCAGGCTTCAGCCTACGAGTTTGATTGCTGCTCGCAACCTGAAATTCCGAGGGAATCTCTTTGGGAGTTGTGGCCACCCAAAATTTTTAGGAGCCTCATGGACATCTACTTGATAGCAATTCTCTTGTATGTCGGCGGCTTGATGGCAGTGGGCATTTACAAAAGCCGCACGGTCAAGACGCAGGATGATTTCATGGTCGCCGGGCGCAGCACGCCGACATGGCTGTTGGTGGGGACGCTGGTGTGCAGTTGGATCGGCTCCGGCAGTTTGTTTGGCGGCGCGGGGCTTGCTTTTCGCACGGGCTTTTCTGAATTGTGGTTCAGCGCCGGCGCATGGGTTGGTATTGTGATTGTGTATTTTATCGCTCATAAAGTCAGGCGGATTTCGCAATACACGGTGTCCGACATTCTCGAGAAGCGCTATAATGTGGTTGCCCGTCTCTTTGGTACCTCCGCGATTATCATCGCGTATTTAACGATTGTAGGGTACCAATACCGCGGGGGAGCGCGCCTGCTGCAAATTCTTACCGGACTCGACCCCGAATACGGCAGAATGATTGCCTGCGCAGTTGTTATTCTTTTCACCGTAGCTGCGGGGATGGTATCCATCATCTCTGTTGATTTGTTTAATGGGATTGTGATGACGCTCGGTGTCCTGCTTGCGCTGCCGCTTGCCGTCGATGCTGTAGGCGGCATGGGGCAAGTCACGTCGTTGCCCGCTGAACGATTTATGGTCTTCGGCGGCAACGATGCGTGGTGGGCGCTCGGAATTTTCCTCCCGACATTTTTCCTCCTTCTGGGTGAGAGCGGAATGTACCAGAAATTCTTCGCCGCTAAAGACGAACGTGCTGCGCGCCGCGCAGTCATCGGCATGATCATCGGTGTGGTTATTGTCGAGACAGCTTTAGCTACGCTTGCCATCATCGGCAGCTCCAAGTACGCGGCGCTGGCTCCGTTTTTACAACCGGACGGAACGTTTGACAAAGCCACAACGGAGACTATCATCCTACACCTTGCACGGTTTGACCTCCCAGAAATAGCAGGCGTTATGTTGCTCTGTGCCGCGGTGGCGATTATTCTCTCGACAGCCAATTCGTACCTCATGATTCCCTCGACGAACATCGCTCGTGACATCTACCAACGTTTCATTAACCCGAATGTCTCACAAGAGAACATCGTCCGCTTCCAGCGTATCTCGATTGTTGTTCTCGGCGTACTGGCATATGTGCTCGCGAGCTTCTTCACGAGCATTCTCGAAATGGCGCTCACCGCGTATACGATGGTCGGTGCGGGAATCACTCCAGCGCTCTTAGCGGCATTCCTGTGGAAGCGCGTAACGGTCGCCGGCGGCGTCGCGTCGATTATTTCCGGTATGGGTGTTACGGTTATTCTTACTGTGCTCAACTTCATTCTTGCTGAGCCTCTCGTCGAGGCGGATTATATCATTATTCCTGCGGTGGCGGCTTCACTGTTGAGTTTAGTCGTTGTCAGCTTGGCGACTTCACCCTCGCCGGAAGAAAAGTGGAAACCGTTTATTGAAAACATGGAGCGATGATGTATTCTCTCACTGTTATCCTTGGTCTCTTGTTATTGTTTCAACAACCCTCCGGCGAGGAGATTCTTCGCAAAGTAGAAGAGCAGCTCGCGCCGGTCAATGACTATACGGCCGATCTCGTTGCTGAAGTCGATATGCAGCGCTTGCGGGTGCCCCGGATGAAAGCGACTTTATATTTCAAAAAACCGGACAAAGTGCATTTTGAAGCCTCTGGATTTGCGATGCTGCCGCGCGAGGGCTTTGCGCTTAACCCTACATGGCTGCGCCAGAATTTTGACGCGACTTTTGCCGGGAGTGATACGATCGATGCACGTATTCTCTACAAGCTCCAGCTCGCTGCCAAGGACAAATCGACGCGTATTCGCCAGCTCTTCCTGTGGGTTGATACAGAGAGATGGACGGTTGCAAAATTCGAGACGATTCCGTACGAGGGCAGAAACCTGACGGTGACGTTCCGCTACGCGCAGCAGGGGAGTGTCTTTCTTCCCGATACGATGCACGCGGTATTCGGTTTTGTTGGAACCGAACCCGACAGCCTCTCGGGCATCTACCAAGCCAAGCCTCAGCTCAGGGAGATGATGGGGCAAGTCCGCGGCGGCACAATGACTGTGGTGTATTCTAACTATCGCATCAACACCGGGCTTTCAGACACGTTATTTGAGAAGAAAGAGGAGAAGAAGTAGTCCGCCAGAATTGCGATTCAACAGGAAACTCTTGTCATTGTCCACCGTATAGATTGTATTCCATCGAACAATGTCTCAGAAGGAGGTTACACCATGAGCAGATTTGCCGCGTATCTCCGTGTCCTGCTTGTCTTTGTCTTCATTAGCATTACCCCTGCGTTTTCGTTCCAACAATCCAACAAATACGCCAAAGAGATTGCCGCCATCGAGGAGACCATCCAAAAGAATCTGGCAGTCAACAAAAATACCGCCATCTCGATTGCGTTCATGAAGGACGGGTTCACCTGGGCGAAGGGCTTTGGCTATGCGGACTTGGAGAATAAAGTCCCGGCGACGGAGCATTCCGCTTACCGCCTCGCCTCGGTCACAAAGCCGATGACTGCGGTGGCCATTCTACAGCTTGTCGAGCAAGGGAAAATTAATCTCGACGCTGAAGTGCAAACCTATGTTCCCTATTTCCCGCGCAAGCGAGGGCCTATCACAGTGCGCCAGTTGCTGGGGCACATTGGCGGTATCAGCCATTATAAGGATCCGGTGAACGAGCTGCACATCAAAGAGCCGAAGACAACGCGCGAATCGATTGCGATTTTTGAGGACTTCGATTTGGTTGCAGAACCGGGCACGCGTTATAATTATTCGAGCTACGGGTATAACCTGCTCGGCGCGGTTGTGGAAGGAGCTTCGGGAATGCCGTACGGCGAGTATATGACGAAGTATGTGTGGGAACCGGCAGGAATGAGCGACACTCGTATGGATAGCCCGCGCGAAATTATCCCAAACCGCGTGCGGGGATATGTATTGGAGAACGGTAAGTTGGTGAATTCCGAATACGTCGATATCAGCAGCCGGTTTGCGGCGGGTGGAACGCGCAGCACCGTTTTGGACTTGCTGAAATTTGCGCAGGGAGTCAACGATGGGAAATTGCTCAAGCCTGCTACTCGCGCGATGATGTTTGAGCCGATGGTGCTCAAGAATGGCAGAATGATATCGTACGGAATGGGTTGGAGCATCGAAACGACGTATGGACGGCTGCGAGTCAGCCACGGCGGTTCGCAGAACGAAACGCGCACGATGCTGTATAATTTTCCCGGATTGAATTTCATTCTTGCCGTCGCGTCGAATTATGAAAACGTGGATGGCACTTTTGTTCAGGACGTTGTCGCAATCGTGCTCGGCGAGCCGATGTCGATTCCCTCTTACACGCAGGATAAATCGCTCGATGGCGTCAGGCGCGCGCTCTATAGTATCACTGCATTTGGTCCGGAGGACGTCAAGACCTATGGCGCACGGACTGCTGCAAACGAGAAGGAACTTGCCGAAGCGTTCGCGTATGTCAACACATGGGTGAGCAAAGACGCTTTCGATTCGAATTCTGAGGAGGCGAGGACAAAGGTGTTGGAAGGACCGCACCCTGCGGCAAACAAGCCGTTCCTCAAGACCGGAGCCTTTATGGCGGGTGCCATTACGAAGGCGTACGGGGCCGAGCGTCTGAACAGTTATTTCAAAGCGGGTGTGTTTCCATTCTTCGCAGATTACGTGCAGGCCTATCAGAACGACAAGACAATACCCGCCGAATTGCGATTCTCGAAATCATTAGAAGAGCTTGTGCTGAAATGGAATACCGATTGGCAGAAAGCATGGACGGCGGAGACACGGACGGTGAGTATTTCCACAGGGACCGATTTTGACGCGCTGGGCAAGCAGCTGCGCCGTGCGTTTCAAGGAGCGGAAGTCTATCCAAATTATATCGATGATATGGGGTTTGCTGTTCGCGACCTTACTGTTGCGGGAAAGAAGGAACAGGCGTTGAGTGCCGGGACATTAGGCGTTGAACTGTATCCTTCTTCTGACTTGCTGAATGCCTACTATGGTATTTCGCTCACATTATTTGGCGATGAAGTGAAGGGTTTTCCCTTTATCGAAAAGGCGGCGAAGTTGAATCCGACTGGCGCAGGGGGACCCGGCGGGTTGAATAACGTCGCGTACGGATTACTTGGGCGCGGTATGGTGGACGAAGGGCTTGTTGTTTTGAATACGGCTGTTAAACTCTACCCCAAGGAAGCGAATTTGTACGACAGCATCGGAGAATTTTATGTGAACAAGGGGCAAAAGGATAAGGCGATCGAGTACTACAAGAAAGCGCTTGAGATTAATCCGAAATTCGAAAGTTCATTGAAAGCATTGGAGAATTTAACGAAGTCGGCAAGCGAGAAGTGAAATCCGGCATTCTTCACAAACAATCTAAAAATAAAAAGGAGGCTGTATGGATGTTGTACTCTTGTTGGTCGGATTAACAATCTTTCAAACCGATGGACAGCAGCAAAACCCTCCCCAACAACCAGAGAGGAACCGCATCGTGCTGGCAATTGAGGAATCGATAAAAGGGAAGGAGAATCTGCCTGCAGAGGAGGTATTTAAGAACATCCAGATGTTCAAAGGCATGCCGGCGAAGCGGGTGCTCGCAGTGATGGAGTATGGCTTTTCCCCTGCGCTCGGCGTAAAGTGTAATTATTGCCATGAACCCGGGAAATGGGAGAGCGACTCCAACAAACATAAGGATGTCGCCCGCAAAATGATGGCAATGTCGCAGGAGCTCAGCGCAAAGGTGAGAGAAATTACGGGCGAGAATGATGCCGCGGTGAACTGCACAACGTGCCACAGAGGAGATACAAAGCCCGCGCTGAACCTTTCACCTCGTCAACGCTCTGGTGGTTAGGAAGCTGTCTCTTATTGTTTTCTCTCGGCGGCTGTTTTATCGACAGTCGCTTTTTTATTTGTCAACGAAGAAAAAATCCATCCCCATAAACCATTCGGTGCAAAGTACAGGAGAAGAATGAGAAGGTGGACGGGTAACGATTCCAGCCCGAGCTCAAAAAACCCGCCGAGCAGGAACATCAGGAAGAATATTTTGAGGATTTTCTTGTATGGCTCGAAGTATTGGTCTTTCGCCGGGACAGTCTGGAAGACTTTGTAGTCGTGTGCGATGGAGATAAGAGCAAAATACCAGTACGATCCTACGGCTGTCCACATCGTAGCGAAAAAGTCGAATTCGGTGTTGCCTCTCCACGTAAGATGGCCGACGTATTCTCTGCCCGGGTGTGGCATGAGCGGCATGAGCATATCCAACATGCTCGCAAAGATGTAATGGAAAAAGCCGAAGTGCACCGAGAAGAATGCCATCCCGAACAGCGTGCCGATAACGGTAAATCCCCACTCTGCCGCATTCTTATGTTGTTTGGCGGCAGGTGCGAGTTTCATGTAAAACTGGATAGCGAAACCGGAGACGAGGCTTGCGGCCCAAAAACTCCAAACCAAATCTTTTGTTGACCAGCCAAGAAAGTACGCTATTGCCAGACCGCCGATGAACGTAAAGATATCGAGGAGTGAGGGTTGGGGAGCGCGGGAGATATTGGTTGGTTCAATCGGTTTTTCGGTATCGAGACGGATGTCTTTGTTGTTCACGTGTTCAGTTCTGAAAGTGTGAAGGAAAGTAAGCGAAATCGCGGAGGTAAGCAAGAGAAGAAAAAAGCCGCTTCGAGCATACCGAAGCGGCTTTTGTGTAGTGACACAGGTTCTTATTTCTTTGGTTCTGATGTCATTGGCATGACACCGAGCTGCTGCATCATACTCATTTGATCGGCGACTGCCCAGTGTTCTACGATTTTTCCATTCGCGATACGGTCTATCCGAATGCCGGTCATACGAATTTGCTGGTTTGTCGCCGGCATTTCCATAAACGGTCCGGTGTTCGTTCCAGTCAGAACGACACGGCTGACAACCTTGTCGCCCTCTGCAATCTGGTCTTCAATCGCGATGGCAAGGTCTGGGAACGCATGTTTGAACATCATTGCCATCATTTGTGCGCTCGCTGCGCCCTGTGGCATTCCGGGGGGCAGAGAGTGCTCGATGTACTTCTCAGAAAGAAATTTCTCGAGAACGCTGTTGACCATTGTCGCACGTACCATGCCGTTTTTCATTTCGGGTGTGAGATTTTTTGGCACCTGCGGGTGTTCTTTCGCGGCGACATGCTTGTCCATTGCCGGAATCATCGTGGTGACAGCCGTCTCGTAGTTGTCGGCGGTAACGTTCACGTTTTCGCCGCAGACGCAGGTGATACGATATGCTCCAGCGGTATTCTTTGTATTCCAAAATTCGTCGATAAAACTTTTGACGATAACTTTATTTTGATTCAATGTCGTCGCGGATACCGACTGTTGTGCTGTTCCTGATCCTGTGATCAGGAGTAAACAGAAGGCAACTGAGTAATATTTCATTTTATCCTCCGAGTGTATGATAAGTATCCTTTTTGCATGGTGCTTCTCACCATCCCATCTTTCTGCTCGTGTGTAAGATTTTTTGGGACTTCCGGATGCTCTTTTGCCGCTACATGTTTGTCCATTGTCGGGATGAGAGCCTTCACGGCGGCTTCATCGTTGTCAGCCATTACGCTGACTTTTTCTCCGCAGACGCAAATGATGTGGTAGTTCATGATGTGGCTCCTTAGGATGTTAGGTGTAAAGACTGTTCAAGTTTGTCGAGGCAGCCGACCCAGCCCTCTTCATGCTTCTTTTTGGATTCCTCGCTAGGGAAGTATTCATGTGTTAACGAGAGCTCGGTCGTTCCTGCTTTTTCCCGAAGCTCGATGGTGACCAGCATTTCCATGCTCTTGGGATCGCCTTCCCACGACCACGTGAAGACCAGGCGATGCGGCGGCTTTATCTCACGGTATGTACCGATTGCAAAATATGAAGCATTGAGTGCATCGTCGCGCATGTGGATACGGTATGAACCTCCGATTCGAAGGTCAACACTTACTTCGGGTACATGGGCGGGACCGGGTGCGAACCATTTTTTAATTTCTTGTGGGTCTGTCCATGCGCGAAATACTTTCTCACGTGACTCAGGAATAGTGCGTTTCATAAACAGCTTCGTGACCTGTGAGGGCATCTCACCTCCTACTGTTTCTTCGATACGTCGAAATACTGTACAAGCGAATCAAGTCGATCGTCCCAGAATTGGCGATAGTGCTCGATCCATTGCAGGGCTTCTTTCATCGGCTTGCTGTTGAGTTGAATGTGATGTACGCGTCCCTCCTTGCGTCGCAGCAGGAGGCCCGCCTCTTCCAGAATACGGAGATGCTTGGAGATAGCGGGTAGGGACATATCAAATGGTTCAGCCAGCTCTGTAACGGACGCTTCACCTTGCGAGAGTCGCTCGACAATCGCGCGTCTTGTCGGGTCGGAAAGCGCAGCAAAAATACCATCCAAATGTTTAGCAGAATACTTAACCATTTGGTTAAATATATAATCTTTTCAACAAAAGGTCAAGGACACTCAACATTTACCTTATAACACTAAGATATGACCATTAAAATGGACAAACTGGGCTTTTCCTGCTCCTTTTCTGCATTTAGACAGCGAAAAACTGAAACTCGCACAATTCTTATAACGTATTCTACTATAGATAATAACTGCGCTGATACCTTGGAGACAAACTATGAAATTTTTATTGCCTAAGAGTTCTGCAGTATTCTTTAGCGCACTAGCGCTCGGGTTTATTGCGGTGCCACAGTCTGTTGTCCGCGTTTCTCTGCCGTTGGAGGCTGCTGTGGTTTCTCCGTGGGACCATGTGGTGGCAGACTTGCGCGATTTTCGCGACCAGGAAGTTCGCGTTGCGGGCTTCCGCTTGTCGAAAGACGCGACCGTGCGTATTAATGCGTATGGCGGCGGCGATAGAAGCTCGTGGCGCGGTTTCACCGAAGACGAGGAGCCCCAGTTGTACGCAGCCGGGTGGATCATCGACGCCGAGTCGCGCGACGTTGTGTGGGAGATGACGTTCCAAAATTCCTCCGGTCGCGCGGACCGCAGGACGTTTGACGGTGACGTGCGGTTATCGCGCGGCGCTTATGAAGTGTACTTCTCCGCTCATGGATATGACCATCGCGGGAGTTTTTCTAATTTTTCGATGAATATCGACCGCAGAAAGAGTGGGCGGAACTCGTCGAATTTCGGCGAAGGAATACTAAAGATGTTCGGCGTTGGCAGCGAAGACTGGTACGAAGACTTTATGCAGATGGCGAAAGAATGGGGTATCACCCTCAGCGTTCCTGACGGGGATGCCGGCTCAGTGACTAATTTCGAAGCGCCTCTGCCGAATCGCCGTGCTGTCTTCATGGCATACAATCTCGGGGATAAGGAATATCTGCGCAAATCGATCACCGTGACGAAAGATGTGGCTATTGAGATCGATGCGTTGGGCGAGGGCCGGCGGAATGATGGGATGTTCGATTACGGATGGATTGTCCGCAGCGACACGCGTCAGCGTGTGTGGGTGATGGATTTCCGCAGTACTGAATATGCAGGAGGAGCTACCAAGAACAGAAGGTATAAAGATGAATTGACGCTGGCAAGAGGCTCATACGAGCTATTGTATGTAACGGATGATTCTCACTCATCGGAAGATTGGAATTCCAAGCCGCCCTTTGACCCATTCCGCTACGGGATAGCTGTTTCTGTGCGGAATGAGTCTGACAGAAACACGATAACGATTTCCGAGCCTGAGCCAATCGATAAGAATGTCATCGTGAGCCTTGTGAAGGTGCGGGATAATGATTACCTCAGTATGGGATTTTCACTCAAGCGCGAAAGCATGATACGCGTCTATGCTATCGGCGAGCAGGTGGACCGCGACGACCCGGCTGACTACGGCTGGATTGTCAATGCGAAGACGCGCGAGCGCGTGTGGACGATGGAACGGCGACGTTTAGAGCATGCCGGTGGTGCACAGAAGAACAAGATGGTAGATGAGATTATCACTCTGCCTGCAGGCAATTACATCGTGAATTACCAAACGGACGGGTCGCACGCATACAACGAGTGGAATTCAGACCCACCGTACGACGAAGAGCACTGGGGGATTACGGTGATGGGCGTGGGTGACCGATTCGAAGCCGGCTCCGTCGAAAAATTTGCCGAAGAAGCGGAGACGGATATCATTAGCCAGATTATCAAGGTCGGTGACAGCGATAAGATTCGACGACGGTTTACGATTTCACAACCAACCACGGTCAGAGTGTATGCTCTTGGCGAGGGTCAAGATCGCACGATGTACGATTGGGGCTGGATTGAAGACGCAAAGACCGGCCGGATTGTCTGGGAGATGACGTACCGGATGACCGAACATGCTGGGGGCGCGCGCAAAAACCGCATGGTGAGCCAAACAGTAACATTGCAGTCGGGCGAGTACGAGCTGCATTATGAATCCGACGGCTCACATTCGTTCAACGACTGGAACGATGACCCGCCCGAGGATCGTACACATTGGGGGATTACAGTTTATAGGGAAAAGTAGTGGTTAGACGCTAAGGAGATAACATGAGGAGACCTGTTGTTGCTGTCTTTGTGCTGGTGCTTAGCCTTACCGGGTTGTCAATGGAAACAACTGCTCGAGATGGGGACGCGGATGCAATTCGTGAGGTTGTCGTGCTGGCGTACGTCAATGGGATTCACCGACTACGGGACTCCGTGGCAGTGAGGAGCGGCTTTCATCCCACGTTCGTGATGAGCATCAGGACAAGCGACGGTGTACAAGCGTTAACGCTCGATGCGTGGCTTCAGCGGCTGAAACTTGACGGCAAGCCCAATCCGAAGAAAGTCGAATACAAGATCCTAAACATCGATGCCGTAGGAAATACAGGGACGGTGAAACTTGAACTCTCTATTGACGGCAAGCTGACGTTCACGGATTTTTTGAGCTTGTATCGTTTCCCAGACGGCTGGCGTATTGTCAACAAGGTATTTGAGAGGCATTAGATTGTTTCGCAACAACAACAAAGCCCGACCAGTGGTCGGGCTTTATGTTAGTAGTTTGTTTTTATTTCTACCGGTATTTCTTTTTGTAGAGCTCCCCAATTTGCAATGAGTTTTCCGTGAACGTAGTGTGCTTTCGGGTCTTCGATTATTGGTAGTATATTGTTCCAATAATATGCTTTTCTTGAGCTTGAATATGTTCTTGGGTGTTGAAGATGCCCATATGAGGAATAAACAAATGTACCTCCGGATTTCCTGAAGCCTTCCAGCGCAGCGCGTTTTGTTGAGAGCCATGCGAACTTGTCGGGAATTGTCCAAGAATTGATATTTCCGGAGAAGTCGCTTTGGTGTGAGCTGACGGCAATTCCTGGCACCCGCCAACCGACAGAGCTAAGGAAACTAAAAGTAAGTTACCCCTGAACACTGGATCGTTCCTTCCTGTGGCGGGATTCATCTCTAAGACAGCAGCAAGCAAGTGCTCAGTAGAAATGACTTCGATGAAAATGAGTAATAACCCTACTTCACATACTCGGCCCATCTGAGAATCGCGCTTGGGGCGGAGAGTTTTGCATTAGTCTGGTGATTGGCATTGGGAGTATATTCCGCGTACCAGACGATCCCGTTTGAAGCATGCTCTTTGAATGCCGCTGACATTGCAGCAAGCCCGCCTTTGATATTATCCGTCTCATCTTCTCCTGCGCTTATGTAGAGAAACGTCTGGAGAGCGTTCGTCGAACGCAAGACTTCAGTAACTTTAAAGACGATGAGATTATCCTCGCGCCAGAACGGCGTGCTGAAGCAAAATCGTGCCTGGAACATTTCCGGTTTATACACCAGCGAGTGCATCACCAGTAGCCCGCCTCTCGAATTGCCTGCGAATGTTCTGACATTTGATGCAGAATACGTTCGTTCTATAAACGGAAATAATTCGTGCTCCATGAAAGCGAGGAACCGGTCGGCATCACCTGTTGGACTTTCCGGCTTTTCGTGGTCGAGTTTCATGTACGGCGGGATCAACTGCCGTTGCCTGTTCTGTGCCGACATGTTGGGGATGGCGACGACAATGGCCGGCGGAACGAGTCCAGCTTTTGACAAGCTATCGAGTGTTGCGAAAATATGCTCGCTTTGTGAAAGTCCATCTAACACGTACACAACGGGATATTTTCGCGTGGAATCGTACGAGCTGGGAAGATGAATCCCCAGCGCCCTATCTTGCTTCAGCGTGTCGGAATGCAACATTGTTTTGACGAGGCCTTGCGATTGTAATGACGCCGGGATTGCCAGTGCCACAAGCATTGACAATCCCAGTCGAAGAAGAGTTTTCATGGATTACTCGCCGTCCTTATTCATCTTTTTGGATGCGATGACGTAGAAAACGATCAGCGCGAGGCCGCCGAAGATGAGCATGCTTGCCGGGTACACGGAGTCGTTCCAGTACAGGTTTCGCTCCAGATAGGTCGCAACCATGATCCCGATGCCGACAAATGCTGCTAACATACCCCACTTGAGACTGGAGAGAGGGTTTGGACGAAACCAATCTCTGAGTGGTGTGCCCTTGAACTCAGCTGGTTTCACCCCTTTTTCGATCATCGTCATCCGCTCGCGATGCCGGCTTTCTATCCACTTCCACAGGATAAGTCCGGTTGACCCGAAAATGATGAGCATTACTATGACTGGTTCCATAACGGTGCTCCTTAATAATGAAGAAAGTGATACATTGATGTTCGTCTGCCGCTTTAGTAACTTTGACTTGGGTTTTAGCGGTAGGGTTTCACGGATTTCAGCGGGAAACACGAAACCCAACCCCTGAAAATGCGGTCTAAAAGAAAAAAAAGCACCGTACGGAGCCGAATGGCAAACCCGGATTACGAGACGATACAACGGATTCTAGCAGGAGAAAAGCGCGCTTATGCCGAACTAATTGACCGGCACAAGGATAGGGCAATGACGTTAGCGTTGAGGATGTTGAAGAATCGCGAGGACGCCGAAGAGGCGCTGCAGGACGCCTTTGTGCGGGCGTTTAACGCTTTGTCGCGGTTTGAGTGGAAGTCGAGTTTTTTCACGTGGTTTTACCGCATCGTCTATAATGTGTGCGCAACCGTCTTGAGCAGACGGGGAGACGAGTCGTTTAGTTCAGTCGATGATGATGAGGGCGTCACCGGCGAGTTACCTTCATTAGATAAGCTGCCGGATACAGATTATGAAGGCTTGGAGTTCCGCCGGATAGTCCAGCGGGAAATCGACCGGCTTCCCCCGGTCTATGCGTCGGTGTTGACATTGTTTCTTATTCAAGATTTAAGCTATGATGAGATTGTGGAGGCGACGGGATTGCCCTTGGGGACCGTCAAAGTAAGACTATTCCGAGCACGGGGAATGTTACGCGATGCGGTCATTGGGGCTCTGGATGAAGGCTCGCAACAATCTAGTCAAAGAAAGGTTGCATTAAAGCCGTGAGTTTACGATTATACTATGTACGCACGGAAGGAGATGGGCCGATGAACCATTTATCACGACAACAGGTCTTTGCACTCATCGATGGGCAGCTTGATGATGCGGAAGAGCGCACATGCAACGCGCACCTTGCTGGTTGTGCTCGTTGCCGAAACGAGGTTGCTCTGCAACGCTCGCTCGACACTGCTGTGGAGAACTTGCCGTTAGAACGGACATCGTCGTGGTTTACGGAGCGGACGATGAACAGAATCCTCCGAGCCGGAAAACAATCGCTTTCCTATAGAATTCTCCAGCATGTTGGTTCCGCGGTTGCGATGGTTGCTGTGTTGGTGGTACTGGGATACATCCTGAGCTCGCCGTCCGAGCTGTTGGTTGGCAACGACGATTCGGCTTCGTCTTCGCTGTTCTCGTCTTGGAAAACATTCTACAACAACGTCAGCGCGGCGGTATCGCAGAACGCCACCCGGTTGAACAATGTGTTCGCAGGGCAAACAGCGACGCCGGTTACTAAAATTATTGCAACGACGTTGTTGGTTCTTGTCGTTCTTGCCGGACTCGACCGGTATGTATTTCGAAAGGTAGTGCGGATGAAAATATAGCCGCTCTTGTTGTAGAATGCCTCAATCGCTCACATGCGGTTGAGGCATTTTTCTTTTGTTTCCCTCTCATTTCTTCTTATATTGCCGCACGCTAGTATACTCACGAAGTGTCAAAACCCCTGAACATATTCTTCATCGGCGATATTATGGGCAAGCCGGGCCTCACGCTTGTCTCGAACTTGCTCAAGCAATATCTCCAGAAGTACAGCGTCGACCTCTGCATTGCGAACGGAGAAAACTGCACTGAGGGGAAAGGGATTTCCGAAAAAGACGCGAAGACGCTGTTCGAGCTTGGCGTACATGTGATTACGACAGGTAACCATTTGTGGGATCGATGGGAATCAAAGTCTCTTCTTGCAAAAGAAAAGCATATCCTTCGTCCACTTAACTACCCGCGTGAGAATCCGGGCAACGGTTTCATCCTGTATGACCTAAAAGAAAAAGGCAGAGTAGGCGTGTTAAATTTGCAGGGCAGGACGTACATGCAAACGATTGATGATCCCTTTAAGGCGGCCGATTGGGCTGTTAGCAAAATTGCCAACGACACGAAAGTGATTTTTATCGATATGCACGCTGAAGCATCGGCAGAAAAGATGGCTTTGGCATGGCATTTAGACGGGCGTGTCAGCGCGTTGGTGGGAACGCATACACACGTGCCGACAGCCGACGCAAGAATCTTAACTGGCGGCACAGCGTTCATCACCGATGTCGGGATGACGGGACCGTACGACTCCGTCATCGGCATGAAAAAGGATATCGCCGTGAAGAGGTTCCTCATGCAAACACCGTACAAGTTTGAAATGGCGGAGCATGACGTCCACCTCTGCGCCGTGTTTGTTCAAGTTGACGCAGAAACGGGAAAAGCGCTAAAGATCGAGCAGGTGGTGTTCCCGAGTTTTATATAGTCGAAGGAGGCTGCATGAGCAATCGCACTTGGTTGATTGTCGTTGGAATATTTGTCGCAACACAGCTTGCCGTTTCCCAACCTGCCCTCAAATCCCAAATAGATAAACTTGCAGACCAAATCGAATCGAAAGTCATCGATTGGCGGCGGCATTTTCATCAAAACCCCGAGCTCTCCAACCGCGAGTTCAAGACTGCAGAGAAAATTGCTGCGCATTTGAAATCTCTCGGTCTCGAAGTGACAACAGGTGTGGCAAAGACGGGTGTTGTTGCGTTGCTCAAAGGTGGCAAACCGGGCCCTGTTGTTGCACTGCGTGCCGATATGGATGCCTTGCCCGTGACGGAACGGGTAGATTTGCCATTCACATCGAAAGTGCGTTCGACATACAATGGCCAGGAAGTCGGTGTGATGCACGCCTGCGGGCATGATACGCACGTGGCAATCCTGATGGGCGTTGCTGAGGTCCTTACGACAATGAAAGATAACCTGCGCGGGTCGGTGAAATTTATTTTTCAGCCGGCAGAGGAAGGCGCTCCGGAGGGCGAAGAGGGCGGAGCGGAGGTGATGGTGAAGGAAGGTGTGCTGGAGAATCCAAAAGTCGACGTGATATTTGGTTTGCACATTTCAGCGCAGGAAGAGTCGAACACCATCCGCTATCGCCCGGGCGGCGTGATGGCGGCGGCGGATCGCTTTCGCATTTCCGTCAAAGGAAGGCAAACGCACGGCGCGTATCCGTGGGAGGGCGTTGATCCCATTGTTGTCTCAGCTCAGATTATCACCGGATTGCAAACGATCGTGAGTAGGCAAATGCAATTGACGGAGAATCCTGTTGTGGTGACCGTCGGAATGATCCACGGCGGCGTGCGCAATAACATTATTCCAGAAGAAGTTGAAATGGTCGGTACTATCCGTACGCTCGATACGCTGATGCAGAAGATTGTGCACGATAAGATCCGTCGGACGGCGTTTTCCATCGCACAGAGTGGAGGTGGGGTGCATCAGTCTCAATTACCAATGGAACGCCGGTCACATACAACGACCCGGAGTTGACTGAAAAAATGCTCCCGACGCTTCAATATGTGGCTGGCAAAGATAAAACCCTTCTCATGAAGCCTGTTATGGGCGCGGAGGATTACTCGTTCTACGGACAGAAAGTCCCCGCACTCTTTTTCTTTATCGGTGGGCGGCCTGCAAATGTGAAACGCGAGGAATCCGCAGCGCATCACACTCCCGATTTTTTTATTGATGAAAGTGAACTGAAACTCGGTGTCCGCGCAATGTGCAATCTTGTGATTGACTACATGGAAATGAAGTAGTGGAGTAATGGAGTAGTAAGTAGTTAAGTTTTGCACTAGAGACTTGTCCCGAAGGGATGCCTTCGGCAAAACATTAGACTTTAAACTTAAAGCATGGCTCAAATCATTGACGGAAAAAAAATTGCTCAGGAAATTCGCAACGAGGTGAGAGGGGAAACCACGTTGTTGAAAGAAATGAGCGGTATTACCCCCGGCTTGGCATTTATTTTGGTCGGGGAGAACCCCGCGTCGCAGGTGTACGTGAATATGAAAGGCAAAGCTTGTGAGGAGATGGGGTTTTATTCCATCACCGAACGGATGCCGGAGAATACACCGGAACAGGCACTGTTGAATAAAATTCAAGAATTTAACGCCGCATCGAATATTCACGGCATACTCGTCCAACTTCCGCTGCCCAAGCACATCAACGAAGCGAAAGTTTTAGAACTTATCCGGCCCTCAAAGGATGTTGACGGCTTTCATCCGTATAATGTCGGAAAGTTAGTTGTGGGCGAAGACACGCTCAAGCCCTGCACGCCGGCGGGAATACAGGAACTGCTTATCCGCAGCGGCAACGACCCGAAGGGCAAGCATGTCGTTGTGGTGGGGCGGAGCAACATTGTCGGCAAGCCGGTGGCGAACATTCTCCTGCAGAAACAAGCCGGCGCGAATGCCGTGGTGACCGTCGCTCACACTGGCGCGGCGGATCTCACACGCTACACCAAGACCGCGGATGTGTTAATTGCCGCGATGGGGAAAGCGGAAGTCATCACCGGCGACATGCTGAAAGAAAGCGTTGTCGTTATCGATGTGGGCGTGAACCGTGTCGATGACCCATCTGCCAAGAACGGCTACAAGCTCGTGGGCGACGTGCATTTTGAATCGGCGAGCAAAGTGGCAAAAGCCATCACGCCCGTACCCGGCGGCGTGGGACCGATGACCATCGCCATGCTGATGAAAAATACACTCAAGGCGGCAAAATCTTCATTTCGCTAAAAGTCTTACTCTCGCCACGCTACAAAAAAATCTGCACGACTCAGGTATTTTTCTCCGGCTGCTTCTCGGCTGGTTGCGGCTTTCGAGTAATGCCGATAATGAGAAACACCAGTCCGACCGCAAGGAAGACAACGCCGGTGCCGGTAGAGCCTTCAGATTTTGCAAGCAGAATAACCGCCACAAGTTCCAGGATGATGCCAGTTGCCAGGAACAATTGTTTTCCTTTGTTCATAGTGTCCTCCCTGAATGAAAGATGCTCCGCTCCAACGAAATTTGTTGGAGCGGAGAGTAGGGTAGAGTGTATCACAACCGGTACATCAGCGCCAGATAAATCCCGCCGAAGCCGTCCTCCAAATCCGGTATAATCACGTATTTGACGTCGGGTCCGATTGCCAAGTCGGGGGTTGCCCACACGTACAGTGCGAAAGCGGGGGAGACGTAAAACGCCGATTCGCCTCCGCCAAGGATTGTGCCTAGGCTCGCGTAGGGTTGAAACGTAATCTTGTCCGCACGGACGTTAAAGCCGAGATCTGCGCCGAGATATGAAAC